>JBBQML010000787.1:0-2863 GCA_038328885.1 Verrucomicrobiota bacterium
GTACCGACAGCCGTCAGGCGCGCGGGCCGATGAACCCCCAGCGGCGGCCCGGCCACGCCGCCGCCACGCTCCTCGGTGGTGCGCTCTGGCTTGGTGTCGCTCTTCCGTCCCTGGCCGCCGCACCCCCCGCCGCGGCGGCGGTCGGCGATGTGCCGTTCCCGGTGATCGAACGCTTCGAGAACTTCCGCGAGACGGAGGGCATGCCCTGCCACAAGATCCACAGCGTACTGAAGGCCTCGGACGGCCGACTCTGGGTGGGTACCTGGGAGGGCCTGCTGGTGCGCGAGGGCGGCGCGACCGGCAGCCGTTTCCGGAAGTTCACCACCGCGGACGGGCTGACGCACAAGATGATCCTCAGCCTGGCGGAGGATCCCGCGACCGGGGATCTCTGGGTCGGCACCATGCGCGGCCTCAACCGCGTCTCCGCAGGCCGGATCAACGGCTATCTGCAGACCGACAGCGGGCTCCCGAACAATGTGGTGTATGGCGTCGACGTCGTGGGCGACCACGTCTGGGCGGCGACCGCTGCCGGCGCCGGAGCCCTGAACGTGAAGACCGGCCAGTGGCAGATCTACGACCACAACAACGCACCCATGCACGAACCCTGGTGCTACTCCATCAAGGGGTCCGGCGGGCATGTCTACATCGGCGTGTGGGGCGGGGGAATCGTCGAGCACGAACCGGCCACCGGCCGGTTCAAGGAGTACCGTGATCCCGACGGCGACTTCCACTACGACCTCCTCCCGGATGATGGACCGATCAATGACATCACCTCCTGGATAGCCGTCGAGGAGGGCATCCTCTGGCAGATGACGTACTTCGGTGCCTCCCGGTATGACGGGCGGAGCTGGAAGACCTGGGCCGAGGGCAAATCGCCGCTGCCCTCGAACTTCACGCAGTTCGTCTGGTCACACCGCCGGGTTGGCTGGATCGGCTCCGACCGCGGGCTCTCCGTGACGGACGGCCAGACCTGGGTGAACTACCTGGTCGGCACGCAGGGGGAGGGTCGCCTGGAGATCCATCGCCCCGGCCGGCCGATCGAGGAGCGCACCATGACCACGGCGTTGGCGAATCCCTTCGTCCTCGGCATCTACGTCGATGACACCGAAGCGTGGCTGGCGACCTCCGACGGGCTTAGCCGGGGCACCTGGCCGGCCGCATCAAAGACCGTCGTCACCGTGCGCTGATGCGAGGTGACCGGATCCATTCGTCCCAAAATACTCGACCCCAAAGCTCTCCTGATGAACACCCAAGTCATGACTTCCACTGCTCTCGACCAATGTGGTCCGGCGGATCCTGTGATCCGGTACTCCGACGCCGAGAAACTTGAACGCCGGGCTTTCGGTCTGCCTGCGGGCGAATCGGCGCCGACGGGCATCCTCCGGCCCGCGAACCTGGCGCGGCCCGTGGTCCGCAAGCAGGCCATTTGTGCGCCCAACGTGCTCAACGAAGCACCGGATTACGGCAGCGCCTTCAGCCGCGGGCTGCGCGTGGATCTCCCGGGAGGGGTGACCCAACTGCTGATCAGCGGGACGGCGAGTGTCGGCGAGAACGGCGAGACGCTGCATCCCGGCGATTTCCGGGCCCAGCTCTGGCGCACCTACCGGAACATCACCCACCTGCTCGAAGCCGAGGGCGCCACGTGGATGGATATCGTCCGCACCACCTGCTACATCCGCGACATCGAGCGGGATTACGCGGAGTTCAACCTGGTCCGCAACGAGTTCTTCCGGGCGCTGGCCCTCGACCCGCTCCCGGCCAGCACCGCGATCCAGGCCCGCATCTGCCGCAGCGATCTCCTCGTCGAGATCGAGGCGTTGGCGATCATGGTGCGGAGTTCGTGAGTGTGCGGGACGCCTGCGGCCCGGTGATCCAACCATCCCGGACGTTGCGGATCTGTCGGGCTCGCGGGGCGGGAATCGCCCGCGAACCAGCCGAACAGCAATGCCACATTCCTGATAGCAGCTCTCCCCAAGCCATGAAGCCCGCGCTCATTTCCCTCACTGTCCTCGTTCTTGGGCTCTCCGGTGCCGGGGCTGCACCAGCCCCGACCCGGGCATCGGGCCCTGCGTCGGAACCCGCCGCCCCGGGCCTGGCCGCTCCCGCCGCCGCCCCGGCCGAACGCAGCTACCCCTATTACGGGAACACGCCCGATGAGCTGATCCCGTTTCGCGGCATCGAGCCCTACTTCCGCTACTGGACGACACGCCTGCCGTTTCGCGGGCCGGGCCATGACTATCCGGATCCGCCCGGTCTGCAGACGCTTCGGGTAGGGGTGCTCAGCCCCAACCACCTCGGGCCCGAGAGCGCGCGAGGCGAGCGCACACTACAGGGTATCGGTCTGGCCTTCGAGGAGGAGGAGCGGGCTCGCAAGCCGGATCAACTCCCGTTCGAGCTCGTGTACCGGGAGGATTCCCCGCAGTGGGGCAGCGCCGCCAATATCGCGGTCGAGTTCAAGGATCAGGAGGTTCTCGGTTTCCTGGGCACCATCGACGGCGATGCCACGCACGTGGCGCTCCGGGTGGCCCTGAAGATCGAGACCTACATGATCAACACCTCCGATCCGGACCCGACCCTGACCGAGACCCAGGTGCCCTGGCTGACGCGGGTGTTCCCGGACGACCGCCAGCAGTGCTTCCGCCTGGCCTTGCTGGCCGTGAAGGAACGAGGGTGCCGCCCGTTCGTTCTGAACTTTTTGGCTTTGCTTCTGTTTTGGCTTTTGAATTTTTGGTTTTGCTCTTGGCACTGGTAGTGTCTTTTGGCAAAATTTCCATGACTAGCTCCTCAATTTTCTCATCGGCTCCAATATGCAGCTTTGAATTCCAAATATCTCAAGTTCGTGAACTTACGAATTCACGAACTA
>JBBQML010000788.1:0-2859 GCA_038328885.1 Verrucomicrobiota bacterium
CAGAGGGGGGGGAAGTGCGGACCCTGCACCTCTGCAGCCGGTGCGCGGCCGAGCGCGGGGTCGCCACCGAGAGCGCGGTCATCGAGAGCCCGCTCGGGTCGTTTCTGGCGGCCATGGGGGGGAGCGGTGCGATGCTGGCCGCAGCCGCCTCCTCTGCGGAGCACTGCCCAGCCTGCGATGCGACGCTCGCGGACTTCCAGGCATCAGGCCGCTTGGGATGTCCGACCTGCTGGGAACAATTTGACCGCCCCCTCCGCGAACTGCTCCGACGGATCCACGGCTCCACCCGACACGTTGGCCGTGCACCGACTGGCACGGTCGACCGCTCGCCGGGTTCGAGCCCGGCCCAACAGCAGCAACATCTCCGGGCGGCATTGGAGGCCGCCGTGGCCGCGGAGCGATTCGAGGAGGCCGCGGAATTGCGGGACCGCCTGCTCGCGCTGGAGGAGGGAACCGCAGGATGAGCTCCGGCCAGCTTCCTGCGACGCCCCTCCCGTGGCTCGACGCCAGTGGCCCGGATGCAGGCCTGGTGGTCTCGACCCGGGTCCGCCTGGCGCGCAATCTCGCCGGAAGGCCGTTCTGGGGGCGGAATACCCCTCTGGACCGCGAGAGTATCGTCCGGATGGTGGAGGGAGCCTCCGCCGGGACGACCGCGCTGGCCGGAGCAGCGGCGCTGCGGGTCGATGGCCTTTCCCGGTCGCAGCGGCAGTGGCTGCACGAACGGCAGGTGCTCTCGCGGGAACTGGCCGGGCTCGACCCGAGCGGACGGGTGCGTTCCGGCGCCGCCCTGATCGCCGGGGCGCACCTCTCGGTGATGGTGAATGAGGAGGATCACCTCCGCATCCAGGCCTTCCGATCCGGCTTTGCGCTTGGCCCGGCACACGCCGACACGGCGCTCGCGGAGGCGGAGTTGGCGGGGCAACTTTCCTTCGCCTTCCACCCGGAGTTCGGCTATCTTACCAGCTGTCCGACGAATGTCGGAACCGGGCTCCGCGCCTCGGTTTTGATCCACCTTCCGGCGCTCGTCCTCACCCACGAGGTCGGCAAGGTCTTGCAGGGATTGGGACAAGTGGGGCTGACCCACCGGGGACTCGCCGGCGAGGGGAGCGAGCTCATGGGCAACCTCTTCCAGCTCTCCAACCAGACCACGTTGGGCAAATCCGACGCGGAGCTGGTGGATCATCTGGGTCGGCTGGTCCGTCAGGTCATGGGGTACGAAGAACGGGCGCGCGCGGTGCTCCAGCGCGATGCCCCGGCGGCCCTCGAGGATCAGGTCTGGCGCGCCTGGGGCATTCTGCGCCACGCCCGCACGCTGGGATTTGAAGAGTCGGTGAATCTGCTCAGTGGGGTCCGCCTCGGGGTGGGGATGAGCATGCTGACCGAGGTGACGCTGTCGACATTGAACCGCCTCCTGGTGCTGGCGCAGCCTGCGCACGTCGCCCGGGACGCGGAGACCGGCCTCGACGATGAGGCCCTGCCGGTGCACCGTGCCGCAATGGTGCGCCGATTGCTTGCGACCAAGGAGGGAATCGGATGAACGGCTACAACTTCACCGACCGGGTTCGGAAGGTGCTCCAGATGGCGCGCGAAGAAGCGGCGCGCCTGCACCACGAATACGTGGGCACCGAGCACATCCTCCTGGGGCTCATTCGTGAGGGGGAGGGCGTCGCGGCCGCGGTGCTCACCAACCTCGGCGTCGAGCTCGAGGACGTCCAGCAGAAGATCGAGGAGACGGTGAAGAAGGGGAAGGCGGCCTCGGCGGCCGGGCCTGAGCTGCCCTACACCTCGCGCGCCAAGAAAGTCCTCGAACTCGCGATGGTCGAAGCCCGCGAGCTCAACCATTCCTACGTGGGCACCGAGCACTTGCTGCTCGGGCTCCTCAAGGAAGAGAAGGGGATCGCCGCCCAGGTCCTGACCGACGCCGGCGTTTCCCTCGAGCAGGCACGCGCCGAGACGCTGCGCCTCCTCGGCAGCGATCTCCCGGCCTCCTCCGCCCCGTCGTCCGCGCCGGCCGCCGGCCCCCAGAGCGTGCCTCCCAAGGGCGAGAAGAAGTCCAAGACGCCGGCGCTCGACCATTTCTGCCGCGACCTCACCGCGCTCGCCGCGGAGGGGGCGCTGGATCCGACCATCGGACGCGCGAAGGAGATCGAGCGGGTCATGGAGATCCTCGCGCGCCGGAAGAAGAACAATCCCGTGCTCATCGGTGAGCCGGGCGTCGGCAAGACCGCAATCGTCGAGGGACTCGCCCTCCTCGTTGCCAACGGGACCTGCCCGGATGTGCTGCGGGATCACCGCGTGCTCTCGCTCGACATGGCCGCCGTGATCGCGGGCACGAAGTATCGCGGACAGTTCGAGGAGCGGCTCAAGGCAGTGATGAACGAGATCGCGCAGAGCAAGCACGTGATTCTCTTCATCGACGAATTGCACACGCTGGTGGGCGCGGGCGCCGCCGAAGGCGCGATCGATGCCTCGAACATGCTGAAGCCCGCCCTGGCGCGCGGCGAGCTCCAGTGCGTCGGGGCGTCCACGCTCAATGAGTACCGGAAGTACATCGAGAAGGATGGCGCCCTGGAACGCCGCTTCCAGACGGTGGTCGTGGAGCCGCCCTCGATCGACGAGACGGTGGAGATCCTCAAGGGGCTCCGGTCGAAGTACGAGGAGCACCACCGCATCACCATCCCCGATGCCGCGCTTCGCGCCGCGGCGGAGTTGTCCGAGCGCTACATCACCGATCGGTTCCTGCCGGACAAGGCGATCGACGTGATCGACGAGGCCGGGGCCCGCGCACGACTGGCGTCGCAGCATCCCCCCGCCGAGGTGGGAGCCCTCAAGCTGCAACTCGACCAGGTCACGGTCGAG
>JBBQML010000789.1:0-2855 GCA_038328885.1 Verrucomicrobiota bacterium
GTCCGTCGTCTACGGCATCGTCAAGGAACACGGCGGCTGCATCCTCTGCTACAGCGAGGTGGGCCTCGGCACCACCTTCAAGGTCTACTTCCCCGCCCTCGAGCCCGGCGCCGCCTCCACCACCGCTCCCGCCAACTGCAACCTCCCCCTCCCGCGCGGATGCGAGACAATCCTGGTCGTCGACGACGAAGCACCGATCCGGGCCCTCCTTCAGGCCCGCCTCACATCCAGTGGCTACACCGTGGTCACCGCCCAGGACGGGGAAACCGCCCTCCTTCGCCACGCCGAACACCAGGACCGGATCAGCCTGGTGCTGCTGGACCTCGGGATGCCGGGCATGGGCGGATGGGAATGCCTCGACCGACTCCAGGCGCTCGCCCCTTCCCTGCCCGTCCTGATCACCACCGGCTATGGCAGCGAGAACTTCCCCGAACGCGCACGCCAAGCCGGGGCCGTCAGCTTCATCGCCAAACCCTACGAGACCAGCGTCCTCTGCCGGAAGGTCCGCGACATCCTGGACACCCAACCCCAGCCCGACACCCAACCCGCAGCCCCACCGGCCGCCGCACTCGTCGCCGCCTAGCCGCCTCCACTCCCGGCGGATCCGCCCCACGGAACTCGACCTCCAGTCCTTGATCGCGCAGAATGGGCCATGGTTCGGAGACGGATGCCCCGGCCCACCCTCAACGACTCCTGCATGGACTGCCACGACGGCTCCCTCAACAAGCCCTCCCAGGACCACCAACCCCTCGCGGGGCTCGATCCCGCGATCCACCCGCAAGCGATCGAGGCACGGCTACGGGACGGGGAGGTGATTCCTCGCACAGTCCTCGAATCGTCTTTCGATGGCTACTTTCTCGTCGATGCCGCCGGCCGGTTCCTCGATGTGAACCAAGCCTACGCCACCCTGACCGGTTATTCCCGCGAGGAACTGCTTCAACTCGGCCTCCAGGACCTCGCCACGCCTCCGTCGCCCGACCATCCGGCCAGGTCCGTCCTCCCCGCCGGATGCGACAGTCCGGATCGCTTCGAGCAACGCCACCGACGCAAGGACGGCCAACTCGTCGACGTCGAGGTGAGCGCGAAGTGCCTTCCGGGAGGCGACGGCCGCGTCTTCGCCTTCCTGAGGGACATCACCCACCGCCGTCAGCTCGAGTCCGAGCGCAACGCGCGACTCGAGAGCGAGGCCAGCTATCGCGGTCTCTTCAACACCATCCGGCTCCCCATCTACATCCAGGACGCCGAGGGACGCTTCATCGATGTCAACGACGGCGCCCTCGAGATGTACGGCTATTCCCGCGAGGATTTGCTCGGCCGGACCCCGGAGTTCCTGGCGGCACCCGGCAGGAACGACCTCGCCAGCGTGGCGGAGAGAATCCACCGGGCCCTCGCCGGTAAACCCCAGCAATTCGAGTTCTGGGGCCGCCGCAAAAACGGCGAGACCTTCCCCACCGACGTCCACCTCCGCCGCTGCACCTGCTTCGGGCAGGTAACACTCCTCGCCGTCGCCGACGACGTCACCACCGCCCGCCGCGTGGAGGAACACCTCCGCCAGGCTCACAAGATGGAGGCCGTCGGCCAGCTCGTCGGCGGAATCGCGCACGATTTCAACAACATCCTTGCCGCGATGAAGCTGCAGATCGAGCTCCTGCAGATGAACCTCTGTGGCGACCCCAAAAACCTCGCCGAGGTCCGGGACCTGGCCGACACCGCGGATCGCGCCGCCACCCTCACCCGCCAGCTCCTCCTGTTCATCCGGCGCTCGGTCCTCCAGGCCCACGAGATCCAGCTCAACGAGGTCGTCGGCGACCTGACCCGCATGCTCCTCCGGCTCCTCGGCGGCGACATCGAACTCACCTTCGAGGCCGCCCCCGGGGTCCCCCGGATCCGGGCCGATCCCGGCATGATCCATCAGGTTCTCCTGAACCTCGCGGTCAACGCCCGCGACGCCATGCCCCATGGTGGACGCCTCGAGGTCCGCACCGCCCCCGCCACCTTCGACGCCGACGCCGTCTCGGCAAACCCCAACGCCCGTCCCGGCCGCTTCGCGTGCCTCGCCGTCCGGGACACCGGCTGCGGCATGCAACCCGCCCTCCTCGATCGCATCTTCGAGCCCTTCTTCACTTCCAAGCAGCCCGGCAAGGGTACCGGGCTCGGACTCTCCATCGTTCACAACATCGTCCATCAGCACGGGGGCTGGATCGACGTCGAGAGCACTCCAGGCCACGGTACAACCTTCCGCGTGTTCCTGCCCGCCTGCGCCACCCCCGCCCCATCGACCTCGCCGCCCGAACCCAAACCCACCCCCGGGGGCACTGAAACGCTCCTGCTCGTCGAGGACAACGACTGCCTCCGCCGCAACCTGAGTGCCTACCTCGGACACCTCGGCTACACGATCCTCGAGGCCGCCGACGGCCCGTCGGCCCTGTCGGTCTCGGAGCAACACCGCGCGCGGATCGCCCTGTTGCTGACCGTCATGGTGATGCCGGGAGGAATCAACGGACTGGAGCTGACCGACCAGATCCGCCGGCAACGCCCCGCCCTGCAAGTCATTCTCTCGTCGGGCCACAGTCCGGACCTTGCCGAGGGCGAAGCAGCGAAGCGCGGACTGGTACTCCTCCCGAAGCCCTATCCCCCCACGGAGCTCGCGACCACCCTGCGCCGGTGCCTCGACGCCCCCGCCGCTCCCTGAACCCCCGGCCCCTTACGATACGGTTTCGCGGCGAACCCCTCCCGATCTCTCTCGCTCGATTTCCTTCGTGGCCTTCGTGGCCTTCGTGGCCTTCGTGGCCTTCGTGGTGAACCCCCGACGGCCTTCTGCTGTCGCCCCGGGATTGGCTGCCCACGGTCTCGAC
>JBBQML010000790.1:0-2838 GCA_038328885.1 Verrucomicrobiota bacterium
CGACGAACATCGTCAACCCGCTCGCCTCGGTCATCACCAACATCGGCCGGGACCACACCCAGTGGCTGGGCGACACCCCCGCGGCGATCGCGGGGGAAAAGGCCGGCATCATCAAGCCGGGGGTACCCGTGCTCACGGCCACGGATGACCCGGACGCGCTCGAGGTGATCCGGAAGCGGGCGGCGGCCGTCCGGGCCGAGCTCTACGTGGTGACCAGGGACAGCCCCGACGCGGGGTTTGCCCGCGGGATGCACCTACCCCTCGCGGGCGAGCACCAGGTGCTTAACGCGGCCCTCGCCATCGCCACGGCGCGGGTTCTCGGCGGTTCACTGCCGCTGGATACGGCCTCGATGGTGCGCGGCTTGCAGGGGGTCCACTGGCCCGGACGATTCCAAGTGGTATCCCAGGGACCGCGGACGCTGGTCCTCGACGGCGCCCATAACGGGCCGGCCTTCGTGGCCCTGGCGACCACCCTCGGTGAAGCCTATCCCGGGCAGTCTTACACCTTGATAATGGGCATGTTAGCCGACAAGGATCCGGCGGAGGCCCTGGCGCACCTGGTGCCGGGGGCGTCCCGGGTGGTGGTGGTGGCGGTCCAGGGAACCCGCCGGGCAGGGGATCCGGCGGTGCTGGCCTCCCGATGCGCGGCGGCGGGCGGGCGGGCGGTTGAGGTCGCTGGCAGCCTCGCCGAGGCCCTTGCGCTGGCGGGTGAGGCCGGTCTGGTGGTGATCGCCGGTTCGCTGTACCTCGTGGGCGAGGCGATGCAGTTGCTCGAGGGCCGAACTCAGTCCGAACGCGAACTCAATGATTGGAGTCGAAAGGGTTGAACAGGTGCGTGGACGCGGGTCGCGGTCTTCCCCAACCTTCCAGGCCGCGGTTGCCGTCCCGCGCCTGTTCCCTCAACGTCCTCCCGCATGGTCGCTCGCGTCCGCTCCCGTCGGGATGAGGATCCGCTGTTTCAGCGGATCCTGGGCGCGCTGGTGGTTTCCCTGCTCGCGCACCTGTCGTTTTTTGGTGTGGCCCGTCTGGGTCAGCAGTTGAACTGGTGGGAATCACGGCCGTTCCAGATGTTCCGCACCGTGCGGTTCACGACCGAGGAACTGGCCAAGCTCGAGCAACAGCAGCGGCAACTGGAGGAACAGCGGCGCCAGGAGCAACCGGTGCTGTTCGTGCAGGTCACCGAGCCTTCCGAGGAGCCCCCGCCCGAGACCCGGTACTATTCCTCGGTCAACAGCCGGGCGGCCAACCCGGAGCCGGGCAGCCAGGACCAGGTCAAAATGGACGGCACGCAGGACCGCAGCCTGCGCCTGGCAAACGCACCGCGGGTGGCGACCGGACGTCCGACCCCGCCGCCGCAACCGGAGGCACCGGGCACTGCCGATGCCTCCCCCGAGACCTCGACCGCCACGGTCAGGGCCCCTGAACCGGAACCGGTGCGCCCCCCGGCCGAGGTTCCGCGATTGGTCGAGACCAAGCCCGAACCGCCGAAGCTGCCCGGGATCGGTGACCTGGCCCTGGCGCGGCCCGAAGTGCTGCGGCCGCCACCCCCACTGACGCCGCCCGTCACACCCGTCACACCCGTCACGCCGCCGACACGGGATCCCGCCCCTGCTCCGACTCCGACTCCCTCGCCTCGACCCCGGCCCCGGACCGTGACCGAAGCGAAGCTCCGTCAGTCGCTGCTGGCCGGGGAGATGATGAAGCAGGCGGGGGGCGTGGCGCGGAAGGGCCCGGTCCAACTGGATGCGAAAGGGTTGGCGTTCGGTGCCTACGACGAGGCGCTGGTTGCGGCCGTGCAGAATCGTTGGTTCGCCCTGCTGGACGAGCGTCGGTTCGCCGGCGGGGTCACTGGTCGCGTGGTGGTAAGTTTCCGACTGCACGCCGACGGTTCGGTCCGGAACTGTGAGGCGACCGAATCGAACGTGGATCCGCTTTTCACCGCCTTGTGCCAGAGGGCGATCAGCGACCCCTCGCCCTACGAGAAATGGCCGTCGGACATGCAACGCATGATCGGTGCGAACGTTCGCGAGATGCGGTTCACCTTCTTCTACAACTGAGCCCTCTCGGAAACTCTTTGCTCCCCAGGCATCCCTGCCGCTAAACCATCCGCTCCTGTATGCTGCAACTGCTTCGTGAAGGCGATCCGTTCATCTGGCTCCTGCTCGCCACCTCGGTCATCGCGCTGGCCATGATGATCGAGCGCGGTGTGGCCCTGCGTTGGTCCCGCATCACCCCGCCCGGACTGCTCGATGCCTTGGAGCGCTTCACCCAGGGCGGGGATGCGCCGACCCTCGAGCGGGCCGCCCTGCAGCACGATTCCCCGCTGGGCCGGTTGCTGCGCATCGGACTCGAGCACCCATCCCGGCCCCGCGACGAGACCCGGGATGCCATCGAAACCCGCGCCCGCCGTGAGGTGTCCCGACTCGAACGCGGCACGGTGGTACTCGAGATCATCGTGGGCATCGCCCCGCTCCTCGGGCTCGTGGGCACGATCCACGGGCTGATCCAGTTGTTCGGCGACCTTGGCAAGATGGGGTTGGGCGAGAGCTCGGTCTTCGCGCGCGGCATTGCCATCGCCCTGAACGCCACGCTTCTCGGACTGCTGGTGGCGATCCCTTCCTTGGTGGCCTGGAGCTATTTCAGCCGCAAGGTCGAGACCTTCGCCATCGAGATGGAGTCCGCCTGCAGCGAGTTGGTGGACCACCTGTACCCGCGTGGGGCGGGGCGTGAGAAGCCCGAGCGATCCCGCCGCTGACGATCCGACCCCCGCCCCCCGACCCCCCACCACCCACCACCCACAACAGACCACCGACCACCGACCCCCCACCCCGGACCACA
>JBBQML010000791.1:0-2835 GCA_038328885.1 Verrucomicrobiota bacterium
GACCGACCCGTAGCCGCCGTCGTGCGACGGCGCTGTTCCCCGGGTTTCAACTGCGTTCGCGAACCCCAGTACGCCTGTCGGTGGTCACTGCGGGCGCTCCATCCTCCACGTTCAACCGGCCAGATGGCGCCGCGTCACCGCGGCGGCTACGGGGGACCGACCCGTAGCCGCCGTCGTGCGACGGCGCTGTTCCCCGGGTTTCAACTGCGTTCGCGAACCCCGGTACGCCTGTCGTTGCTCACTGCGGCCGTTACATCCTCCACGTTCAACCGGCCAGATGGCGCCGCGTCACCGCGGCGGCTACGGGGGACCGACCCGTAGCCGCCCGCTCGGCTGAAATCGGCTGGCGCGGAGGCCCGTGTCACGTTCAGCCTCCCGCCGTGATCCCGCGCCCTAGTCTCATTCTTTCTCTCGGCCTCGCCCTGCTGACCATCCTGCCCCCGCTCCGAGCCGCTGAGGTCCCCCACAACACGCTGACCGAAGCCGAGCGAGCCGCCGGTTGGCGGCTCCTGTTCGATGGCCGCACCACGACCGGTTGGCGCTCCTACAAGAAGCCGTCCTTCCCGGACAAGGGATGGGAGGTCGAGGACGGCTGCCTGCACCACCAACTCAAAGCGGGAGGTGGCGAAGTCATCAGCACAGAGAAGTTCGAGGACTACGAATTCGCTTTCGAATGGAGGATAAACGCCGGAGGCAACAGCGGGGTGAAATACTTCATCACCGAGGAGCGATCCGGCGCGGTTGGTCACGAGTACCAGCTCATGGGCGAACCGGACCTCGCCGCGGTGCGCAGGGACCTACTCCGGGCCACGGGCTCGTTCTACGAGGTGATGGCCACCCCGGCCGACCTCCCGTGGCGTCCACCCGGTGCCTGGAACCAGTCCCGAATCATCGTGCGGGGGCAGCACGTCGAACACTGGCTCAACGGCCGCCGCATGGTGGCGTATGAGTTGGGGAGCGAGGCGGTCAAGGCCGGCATCGCCGCCAGCAAGTTCAAGAACGTGGCCGGGTTCGGCACGAAGTTCCCCCACCACCTCCTGCTGCAGGATCACGGCGGGGATGTCTGGTTCCGCAACCTGAAGCTGCTGCCCCTGAAGCCCTGAGTCCCAGGAAGGCGGAGGATTCGCACGCGGAGACGCGGTGGCCGCGGAGAGGAACCGGCAGAGCCGAGGTTCGACACCGCGGCCGGGGTGTCACCGAACGATGAACCCGGTTGGCGATTGGTGCTGAATCGGGTGCTGAATCGGGTGCTGAATCGCGACTTCCTCCCTTCAGCGGGTTCTCCGCGGCCTCCGCGTCTCCGCGTGCCACCCCTCTGCCGAGTGACGACTGAGCCCTTCCTTCGGGCTCCTAGACCAGCTTCCAGCCCTCGCGATACTCGCGGCGGAGAAATGCGTTGGCCTCGGGCAGGTTGGTGAATTGGAACTTCACCGGGTCCCAGCGCAGTGCCGCCTTGGTCAACCGCTCACGCAACTGGACCCTCAAACCGACGTTGCCCAGCAAGACCGCCTCCGCGAGCGGGCCCGCCCAGTCGAAGTGCGTCCCGGACGGTTTGCCGCTCTTGCAACTCGCCGCCCACTCCGCGTAACTGCCCTGCGGCACCCGCGGGATGCTTCGTTCGATCCGCCCGGCGTCCTCCCGCCGCTTCTCGGGGTACACCCGCGTGCCAAGAATGTAGCCTTCCGTCCCGATCAACAGCCGGCCGTTGTCGCCCATGGTCTCGTCGTCCTCCAGATCCGCCGGCCGCGGCGGCCGCAACCCGCCGTCGTACCAGGTGAGCTTCAAGGGCGGCATCTCGGCGGCCCCGGCCGCGTCGCCGGTCATGCCGGCCACATGGAAGTTGTTCGACTGCACCCCAGCAGCGCGGGCCGGGAAGGTGTAGGTCACCATGGATGCCAGAGGGTAGGTCTCCTTGTTCACCCGGCTGGATGATGCCTGGACGGTCGTGGGGGCCCCCAGCTTGAGGGCACGGAACACCGGGTCGAACGAGTGGCAGCCGATGTCGCCCAGCGCCCCGGTACCGAAATCCCACCAGCCACGCCACTGGAACGGCGCGTAGATCCGATGGTAGGGCCGCATCGGCGCCGGCCCGATCCAGAGATCCCAGTCGAGGTCGGTGGGGACCGCGAGCGATTCGGTCGGCCGTTCGACTCCCTGCGGCCAGTACTCCTTGAAGAGCCCCTGAGCCGGGCGGTCGGTCCAGATGTGGGCCTCCAGCACCTTCCCGATGGCACCGCTCCAAACCAACTCGGAGAGGCGCCTCGTTTCCTCGCTGGCCTGGCCTTGGTTCCCCATCTGCGTGGAGAGCTTGGCCGCCCGGGCCGCCTCCGCCACCTGACGAGCCTCCCAGACGGAGTGCGTGAGCGGCTTCTCGCAATAGACGTGCTTGCCGCGGCGAATCGCCGCCATGGAGGCGAACGCGTGCGAATGGTCCGGCGTCGCCACCACCACCGCGTCGATCTCCTTCACCTCGTCGAGCATCTGCCGGTAGTCCTTGAACCGCTTCGCGTTCGGAAACTTCTTGAACGTCCCGGCGGCGTGCCGCCAGTCGACATCGCAGAGCGCGACGATGTTCTCCTGCGGGAACTGCCCGATGTCATGACCGCCCTGTCCGGCCACGCCGATCCCGGCGATATTCAGTCGCTCGCTCGGGGGCGTCTCCGCGCCCAACCCCAGCACACGCGGCTGGACGATCTGGACCGTGGCGGCCGCGAGAACAGCGCGATGCAGGAAGTGGCGCCGGGAAACCGGGGAGGGGACAATCGGTTGGCTCATGATGGGTGCGGATGCGTGCTTGGACGGCGAACTTGTGGAAAGCCTTCAGCACGGTTCCGT
>JBBQML010000792.1:0-2825 GCA_038328885.1 Verrucomicrobiota bacterium
CAGGCGACGGCACGATGTCCTGACGGCGTGACGTGGAGGCGCATCTTTCCGGCCGTCCCGAGCGCCAGACCCGGCCTGCCCATGATTTACCCCTGAAAAATGGCGGATATCAGTGGCTCGCCACGGTACGGGCCGTCGCGCTAGATGTACTGACCAAGACCGTTGTTGACGTAGGAGCGACCTCCGGGTCGGGTGGAGCTGTCTGACGGCATCCATTCCGACCGCGGAGGTCGCTCGTGTCCCACGCTAATGCCCGCCTGACTCCTGCTGGACGGTTGATCATGGTGCAGCGGATCGCTACCGGTCGTCCGCCGGCACACGTGGCCGCGGAGATGGGCGTCTCCCGGGCGTGTGCCTACAAGTGGTGGGGCAGGTGGCGGGCCGAAGGCGAAGCCGGCCTGATCGACCGGTCCAGCCACGCCCGCAGCCACCCGCGCCGCACCCCGGCGTGCACCGAGACCCGGATCCGGATCTCCCGGCACCTGTCCCGCCGCGGGCCGGTCGCGATCGGGGGGCACCTGGACGTGCCGGCCTCAACCGTCGGGCGAGTCCTGCGCCGGCACGGGGCTCCCCTGTTGGCCGCCTGCGATCCGGTGACCGGGCAGGTCATCCGCGCCACCCGGCGCAGCGCCAACCGCTACGAACACGACCATCCCGGCTCGCTGGTCCACGTCGATGTGAAGAAGCTCGGCCGCATCCCCGACGGTGGTGGCTGGCGCGTCCACGGGCGCGGGGTTCGCCCAGCTGCCCGCCGCGGCCTGGGCTACGACTACGTCCACGCGGCCGTGGATGACCACTCCCGACTGGCTTACGCCGAGATCCTGGGCGACGAGAAGGGAGCCACCTGCGGCGGGTTCCTCGCCCGCGCCGCCGCCTTCTACGCCGGCCACGGCATCAGCATCGAGCGGGTCATCACCGACAACGCCAAGAACTACCGGATCTCCCGGGACTTCATCGCAGCTGTCGCCGCGATCGGCGCCCGGCAGAAGTTCATCCGCCCGCACTGCCCCTGGACCAATGGCAAGGTCGAACGCTTCAACCGCACCCTCGGCGCGGAGTGGGCCTACTCCCGTCCCTTCGCCACCAACGACGACCGCGCCGCCCTCTTGCCGACCTGGCTGAACCACTACAACCTGAACCGGCCCCACCTGGGCATCGGCGGCCGCTCACCCATCGACCGCGTCAACAACCGTGCGGGTCAGTACATCTAGTGCCGGGTCAGGCAACCTTCGCCCTCTTGATGGTCGAGGCTCGCTTGACGACCTTGCGGAGCTTGGGGTCGGTGATGTGCCGGTTCCGCCAGGCGATGTAGCGGCGGATCATGCTGGCCTGCTCGCGGTGGGTGCCGTGGTCGGTGCCGTCGAGGGTGAAGTAGCGCAGCGCGGTGAACTGCGGCTCGATGCGGTTGAGCCAGGAGCCGTAGAAGGGCGTGTAGGCGATCTCGACGTTGTTCGCCGCGGCCCAGTCCCCGACCCGGGAGTCGACTCGGGTGGACTGGTGCGGGCTGAAGTTGTCGCAGATGATCGCGATCCGCACGCTCGCCGGGTAGAGGGAGCGCAGGTAGCGGCAGAACGCCAGGAACTGGGTGCGGGCCTTGCGCTTGGTGACGTGGCCGTAGAGCTTGTCGCGGGAGAGGTCCAGTCCGGCCATCAGGTGTCGCACGCCGTGTGGGCGTGTGTAGGTCGCCCGCCGCCGGCGCCGCCGCGGTTTGGCCGGATCGCCCTTCCCGCGGGCCGCCGGGGCCCACTGCTTGCCCGGATGGGGCTGCAGGTTCAGCGGCCCGAACTCGTCCATGCAGAACACGATCGTCGGATCACCGGGGCCGGGTTCGGCGGTGCCGTCGGCGATGGCGTAGAGCTCCAGCACCCGGCTGGTCTTGGCGTCGTAGTCCGGGTCGGTGCTGGCCTTGAATGTCTTCACCGCTTGAAAGCTGACGTCCTCATCACGGAGGACCAGGCGTAAGCCCTCGTGGGAGATGTCGTCGACCACCCCCTCGGCGACCAGGAAGTCGGCCAGCTTCGACAGGCTCCAGGTCGAGAACGGCAGCCCCTGATCGGTCGGGCGGCTCAACGCGATCTTTTTGATCTGCTGCCGCTGGGGCAGGGTGAACTTCGGTGGGCGGCCTCCGGCGTAGCGCGGGTAGAGGGAGTCGAACCCGTCGGCGTCGAAGTTGTGCAGCACGTCCCGGACCCGGTCCGGGCTGGTGAACGTCACCTCGGCGATCTTGGCCACGGGCATGTGCTGCGCGGAGAGCAGCACCATCTGCGCCCGCCGCCAGGTCACCACCGACCCGGTGCCGCGGCGCACGATGCGCAGCAGCCGGGCCCCTTCGTCGTTGTCGATCGGCCGGACCTGCACGGGAAGGACCATCTCGTATCTCCTGCGGGGAAGTCAGGATCAGACGAGACAAATGTTGGCCCTACCAGCCCTTGACCGGGAGGCCCCGGCTCACACGAGCGGGCGAAGGTTGGCAGCCGCGGCACTAGGCGTTCGCCGGTTCCGGGGAGGAGTCCTCGGTGCTCACCTCGTACAACGGTCCGGACCCGCTGCCGTAGTCCTCGCCGGTCGATGCGGCGGCCAGGTCGCGGGCCATCTGCTCGTCCTCGGGCGTCGGTTGCGGCTCCTCGATGGCGTCGGACTCCCGTCCAGCCGGGGCCGGCCTCGCCGACTGAGCGCGCTTGAACAGGGCGGTGCCCCGGCCGAGGTCCGGCCCGACGGCGAAGGCCCGGATCCGGGGCGTGCTGCGGCGGCCGTTCTCGGACTCCCAGCTGTCGGTGCGCAACGCACCGTGCACTATCACCGGGTCGCCCTTGCTGATGCTCGCC
>JBBQML010000793.1:0-2810 GCA_038328885.1 Verrucomicrobiota bacterium
GCAGCACCTTCAGCGCCACCCGCCGGCGGAGGCTGATTTGCTCGGCCTCGTACACCACGCCCATGCCGCCTCGCCCGACCTCGCGGAGCAGTTGGAAGTCGCCCAGCCGGCCGAGCGGTTCGTCGGCGGGAAACTCGGCGGCGGCGCGGGCGACATCCCGCAGCGGCGCGGCGATCCGCTCGACCGACTCCCGATTGCGGAAGAACTCTTGCAACTCCGCGCGAAGGTCCGGGTACGCGGTCAGCACCTGTTCGGCCGGCGGTGCCCACCCGGCCTCGGCCGCTTCCAAATACGCGACGATCACGTCATTCAGCTTGGCGTCGGCGGGCGAACTGCGGTCGGCCATGATTCGCCCTCCGGGTGTGGGATTGAGAATTTCAATCAAGACTAACCACAGAGACACGGAGAAGAGCGAGAAATTCGACGGGATCACAGGATGAAGAGAGGGATTGCAGAAGTCTGAAATCATCTGTTTCTTCATCCTGTAATCCTGTCCAAACTCTTTTCCTTCTCACCAGTCATCAACTCCCGCAGGCGTTTCAGGCCTCGGAACAGCAGCCCGGCGACGGCCGGCTTGGTCTTGCCCAGCGCCTCGGCCACGTCGCCGACTGGCAGCCCTTTCAGGTGGTGCAGTTCCACCGCCAGTTGCTCGTCGGGCCGCAATTGCGCCATCGCCCAGGCTAGCGTCAGCAGCTCCTCGCCCCGCATGGCACGCTCGCTCGGCGACGACTCGCCCGCGGCCAACAGCCCGTCCAGCCGGGCCGACGACTGGTCCAGCGCGGCCTCGATGGACTGCTCCCGCCGCACGTCGCGGGCCTCGGCGGCGAACTTCCGCAACTCGGCGTTCAGGGCGTTCGCCAGGATGGTGCGGAGCCACGCCAGCCACTCGCCCTCGGAGCGGCCGCGGAACTGGTCCCGGTGGGCGTGCGCCTGAAGGAGTGCCGTTTGCACCACGTCGGAGGCGTCCAGTTTCGCCCGCACCGGCCCGGACACTTGCAACCGCGTGAGCAGCCGCAGGTAATCGGCGTACCGTTCGAGCGGGCGGTCGGTGACGGTCACGTTTGCCCTCGGTGGTGGCCCTACCAGATGAGATGCGACGAGCCGGAAAGCGGAGCGCGGGAACAGGAAGAAACCGTACAAAAAGAGAAACGCGGACGAAGAGGATGAAAGCCGGGATAAAGAGGATCAGACTAAGACTTCATTCTTTCCGCTCTTCTTCATCCTGCCATTCATCCTCTTCGTCCGCGTCCCTCTTCCTCGAAAGTTGCCTTACTTCCCGGCGGGGATGGTCTCCAGCAGCTTCGCCACCACGTCATCGGTGGTGATGCCGTCGGCGTCGGCGTGGAAGGTGGTCATGATGCGGTGCCGCAGCACCGGCGGGGCGACCGCCTTGATGTCCTCGGTGGTCACATGCACGCGGCCGTTCAGGATGGCCCGCGCCTTCCCGCCCAGGATCATGAACTGACACGCCCGCGGCCCCGCGCCCCAACTCACCAGCTCCGGAATCCACTTCGGCACCCCGTGCTCCTTCGGCCGGGTGGCCCGCACCAGGTCGGCGACGTAGCTGAAGATGTGGTCCGCCACCACCACTTGCCGCACGACCTCTTGGAAGCGCAAAATCTGATTGCCGTCCAACAGCGGCGTGAGTTCCGGCTTGGCCGACCCCGTGGTCGCCTTCATGATCTGGATTTCCTCGCCCCGGCTGGGGTACTCCACCCGCACGTTGAACATGAACCGGTCCTGCTGCGCCTCCGGCAGCGGGTACGTCCCTTCCTGTTCGATGGGGTTCTGCGTGGCCAGCACGAAGAACGGGGCGGGCAGCTTGTACGTCTGGCCGCCGGCGGTGACGTTCCCCTCCTGCATGGCTTCGAGCAGCGCCGCCTGCGTCTTCGGCGGGGTGCGGTTGATCTCGTCGGCCAGAATCATGTTGGCGAACAGAGGGCCGGGCATGAACAGGAACCGCCGGCGGCCGGTCTCCGGGTCGTCTTGCAAGATGTCGGTGCCGGTGATGTCGGCGGGCATCAAGTCCGGGGTGAACTGCACCCGTTTGAAGCTCAGCGCCAGCACGCGGGCGACGGTGGACACCAGCAGCGTCTTGGCTAGCCCCGGCACCCCGACCAGCAGGCAGTGACCCCGACTGAACAGCGACATGAGCAGTTGCTCGACGACGACCTTTTGGCCGACGATCACTTTGCCGATCTGGTCGGTCAGCCGCTCGTAGGTGGCGGCGATCTCGCGGACGGTGTTGGCGTCGGTGACGGGGGTGGCGACGGGCGGCGGCATCGGGTCGGCTCGCGGGCGGGGGGTGGACCGGCATTTTAGCAGGCCCGACCGCGGCCGCGACATTTCCTCACTGGAACGCCCCGTGTTGCCGGCGGCGCTCGGAGCTGAACTCCTCGGACGTGCCGCGGGCGATGATCTCGTACAGGTTCGCCTGCTTGTCGCCGTACTTACGCAGGATGCGGCCGAGCCGCTGCACGTTCTCCTTCACGCTGCTGCTGCCGGACAGCACCACCCCCACGCTCGCCGACGGCACGTCCACCCCCTCGTTCAACACCTGACACGCCACCAGCACCGTGTATTCGCCGCTGTGGAACTTCTCCAAAATGTTCTTCCGCTCCTTCGCCTTCGTCTGGTTAGTAATGGCCGGGACGAGGTAGCGGCGGGCGATCTCGTAAACCGTGGCGTTGTCGGCGGTGAACACGATGGTCCGCTCGCCGACGTGCTTGGCGAACAACTCCTCCAACTTCTTGAACTTCCCCTCGGCCTGCCGCTCGATCCGCTTCTGCTCCTTGTGCGCCCGTAGCGCT
>JBBQML010000794.1:0-2807 GCA_038328885.1 Verrucomicrobiota bacterium
AGCCAGAAGTCGCCGCGGCTCGCCGTGAGACGACTGTTCGCAGCGATGAGTGCGGAACCGGCCAGGAGGGCGATCATCGTCCGCTGAATTCGGGAAGTCATCATGGCCGGGAGGAATAAAGCGAATCTCGCAACATCTGGATTGGCGAAGGAGAGAACGACTACGGGTTGTCGCGACGGGTAGCGGTCCAGATGCGAAAATTGGCGTAGCGACCCGCCTTGGTGAACATTTGTCGCAAGCCGACACGTCCGGCAGTGATGGGTGGAAATTGCGTGTTCCTCCACGCAAAGGAGTGGGTGCCGTCCGGGTTCTCCACCCGCAGGAAGAGGGCCTGGCCCCGTTTGATCAGGGCCATGCGGTGGAGAATGCCGGGTTTGAACAAATCCGACTGGCCGTAGTCCGGTGCGATATCGGTTCCATCGAGCCCCTTGCCTTCCGGCAGGTAGCGGCGAGCACGCGTGTATTCGTTGCCGGGAAAACCCACCGAATAACTGATGTGGTAGGTGTTCATGTGGTTGAAGTAGAGTTTCATGGCGGGAACACGCCGAAGCTCGCTCCACGCGGCGATGTCCGCGTGGTACGGCCCGGCTCCGCTGCCCGTCGCCTGGATGTACAGGATGTTCACTCCGTCTTTCGATGAATCGAGGCGGGTGAATTCGTATTCGATCCGGACGTCGCCCTCGAAGGCAGCCTTGGTCCAGAGGACCATGTGATGGGCATCGTTGCCCGCTTCCGGGCCACTGGTGAGTTCCATTCCCTTCGAGGTGTTCTTCACCGATCCGACCTCGCCATCGAGGAACCACTGTTCCCGCCAATCGCCGGAGCCCGGATCGGTGAATACCTCTTGCCAGTCCCCCGCCACGGCTTGGTCAAACGCAGACTGATCGGCGTTGCGTTGGCTATTCGATTCGGGTGTGCAGGCCGTCAGGAAAAGGCTGACAGTCAGCAGACAGACTTTATCGGGAATTTTCATGGTGCGGCAGCCTGACCCCACGGATCGATTGTTTTGTCGTGCACCTGCACGAGTTGTTTGCGTTGGAAACGAGGAGCGGAAAAGGTGCGGATGGAGGGGTTCTTCATGTGATACACCTTGGCCTGGGAATTCTGAACTCATTCTCCGTTTCACCGGGTGAAATCCAGAGTCAGGCTGCGAGTGCCTTTCTGGAGAACCACGAGCCCGCTGTTCCACACGGACTGCACGAAAGGACTCTCATACACGTGCCGGGGCGTGAGGTTGACTGGATTGCCGTTGATCAGCGGCGCGTTGCTTTGGTCCATCGGGAAACTGAATCGATCGGCTCGGAGGCTGCCGTAGGTCAGCTCCTGCCCGTTGATGGCAACGGGCCGCGCGAGAACGGCGCGTTGAAATGCCGTCATGTTTTCATAAGCGCTCTTGGGCATGACCTCAATGATGACGGGGGAAGTCGCATCTTCGCAAACCAACCAGCGCCCGAATTTCTCCACGGCGTCGGCGGGCAGGGCGAAGTCTCCGCGCACGACGTGAACCGCGGCAAACGCCTCGGGCGATTCTGCAAAGACCCAGCGACCTTCTCGTTCTGGTGTTGAGAGGCCGGCCTTGGAGAACCACACCCGCCACTCCTCCGCGCGGCGGCTCGTCGGCAGTTTCTGGGCAATGAGCGTCCCGGCGGACTGGGCTGTCCAGTGACCGTTGTAGATCGATTCACCGTCGCGATTGAAGGTCGTCGGATAGATGCGCGCATCGGGATCTCCTCGAAAAATGACGCCCGTCCAGCGATTCTGCGAACTGATCGCGGCCCAGTCATCCTCGGGTCGGGCTTCGGTCAGCAGTGAGCCCATGATGAAATCTGGAGTGCAATAACCGTAACGCACGATCCCGCCCGCATCGGTGCGCATCCGGTAGTTGTTGGGTTTGCTGTAACCAGCCTCAGCCAGCCCCATGCGGCGTTGTCGGACCTCGTAGGTCCCGCGACCGGCGGTGTCGAGCGCCAAGTCAATCAGAACATCGGGCATTTCCCATGACGTGAGCAAGAAGGGAAGCATGCCGGCGTGAAGGAAGAGAGGTTCGCCCTTTCCGAGCGCATACCAAGCGGCACGTCGCATGAAGTCGGAGCCGCGCTGAGCGGACGCCGCATACGTCCGGGTTTTCGCCCCGCCACCCACGCCGTCGATCTGGTGCTCGGCCCAGAGCGCCCAAAAAAGAGTGATGTAGTCACTGGCGCGTTGTTTCAGGACCGGATCGTCGGTGAGATCAAAGATCAGGTAGAACGATCGCAGGGTGGTGGTGGCGTACGAGGGCGAGTCGATTTCGATGGTCATGCCTTTGCGTGCTCGTTCGATGATATACGCCCGCAAATAGGCGGTCCACCCGGCGAAGTGCTCCCGGGCCGTGTGTCCGTCGGCATAGGGGCGGTCGCGGTACTCCGGGACCCGCGCGAGGACCATCGACGTTGCCCAGGATGACGCGAAGTGGTTGGCGTGATGGTTTTCCGAGTCGGTGATGTACCAAGTCTGCGACGGTTTGATTTCCGCGGCGGCGAGTTGGGATTTTTGCCGCGCCCATTCCCACATCGTCTTGAGCAGGAGTGCGTGAGTTTCGGCGGAAATCAGCCCCCGCGAGCGCGTGCCCTCCGGGCCAAAAAATCGGATGAGCTGGGGCAGCAAGCTCAAGGTCCAGGGGAAGCTGTGAATTTCCAGAAGCGTCTGTGGCCGGTCCAAGTGATATTGGCACATCTCGCGCAACGCCTGGTTGGCCTCCGGAAGCTGCTGCCGGAGCTCAAACGATCGAAAGGCGAACTCCATCACCGACTGGTTGTAGTGGCGGGTGA
>JBBQML010000795.1:0-2800 GCA_038328885.1 Verrucomicrobiota bacterium
TCTCGAGATCCCCGCGTCCCTGTTTGAGGTTTGAGTTTGAAGATGTCGCCGTCCCCCGGTGGTCTAACACGTGAACAATTCAGCCACCGGTGACGGTCCTTACAGAACCGCACTCCGTCAAAACAGCCCCAGTCATCGATCATGAACACCCCCGCCCGCCTCAGTATTCTGTGTGCCCTCATCGGTCTTGTCGCGGCCAGTGCCACTGGCGCCGACGCGCTCAAGTACAGGGCCAAACCCGGCAGCAAGATGCGCATCGAAGGAACCTCGACGATCCACGACTGGTGGTCGGAGAGCACCCTGGTCGGGGGCAGGGTGGAACTGGATGCCTCGTTTCCGACCGACCCGGCGAAGACCGAGCTCAAGGCCGGTCTGCTGCCGGCGATGGCAAACGTCACCATCCTCGTGCGCACGTTTAAGTGCCAGTGGGGCGCCCCGATGGACGCCATCATGCAGGAGAGCATGAACGCGAAGGACTTCCCCAAGATCGAGTTCAAGCTCAAGGAGCTCGTGTTCAAGGAGGCCAAGGAGGGAGCGCTGCTCTTCGACGCCAAGGGCGACCTGACCGTGCGGGGCCAGACCAAGGAGATCGCCTTCCCGGCCACGATCGAGCGCCCCGACGCGAAGTCGCTGAAGGTCAAAGGTGAGACCGCGACCAAGATGAGTGACTTCGGCGTACCGACCCCGGCGCCCAAGATGGCGGCCGGCCTGATCAAGACCGGTGATGATGTGAAGCTGTCGTTCGAGTGGAACCTCGGCCAGGAAATCGCGGCGGGGTCCTGAACGGCGCCCGGGTCCTGAACGGCGCCGCCGACCGACCAGGGAGATCGCACAAGGAGGCGCGGCGATCCCGGAGGGCTGACAGACGGTTGCCGGAGGTTCTCCGGCCCCCCGGAAAGTCAGCCCTCTCCCAACCTGCGCGGGCACGGTCAACCTGCGCGGGGAGGGTCAGTTCGGCGGCTTCACCCAGTCCCGCGCGTCGGAGCCGGTCCCGATCACGGGGAAGGCCGTGAGGCGCAGCCTCGCCGAGCCCATCGGAACGAGCGTGATCTCCTCGACCGGTTCGACGGACTTGACCGGTCCGGCCTGCACTTCCTCGACCAGGCCGCGGGCATCGAGAGTCCATACCGGTATCCGACGCGCTTTGGTCCGGATCTGTATCGGGGGGTTGGCGTCAGCCCAGGGTTGGTCATCCGCGGGCCAGGGCTTCTCGATGACACGGAACGAGCCGCCGGTTCCCGATCGACCCAGCACCAGCCCGTAATTCCAGGGTGATTCGGGGAAAAGGTCCCAGGCCGGCCACTGCTCCGTGCCGCCATGGCGGACCCGGTTCTGCTGAATCGCGAGCGAATAGGTCAGCGGACCTCGATCCACCGAGGCGGTGTTTCGGTTCTCCGGCCAGCGGGTGACGCGGACCTCCATGGGTAGCCGCAAGGTCAGTTGGTCGCCGTCCTGCCAGGCACGTTCCACCCGGAGGAAGCCGGGCTCCGCGGTGGTGGCCACCTTGAGCCGCCGACCGTTCAGGGTGAGTTCCGGGCGCGCACACCAGCCCGGCACGCGCAGGAACAAAGGGAAGGCTGTCGGCGAAGCCAACCCGAGGCTAAGGGCGATGGTGTCCGAGAACGGATACCGGGTTTCCTGACGCACCGTCACTGCGGCGCCGGTATCGCCCACTTTGGCGGTGACCACACACGGGGCGTAGAGCACAGCGGCCAGGCCGTTCCCGGGGGCGGCGTACCAGAGATGCTGGACGAAGAACGGCCAGGCGTGCCCGGCATTGTGCTGGCAGCAGCGGTGATCGTACGGATCGAGGCAGTACATGGGCCCCTGGTTCTCGATCCCCGGAGCCTTGCTCGCGTGGTCGCTCTGGGGCTGGTTGGGCGCCGTGAGGTAACGCAGGGCCTTCATGTCGGCCGTGAACGCTGCCGGGAGGGAATTGAAGGCCACGTTCTCGCAACGATCCGCCCACCGGGGATCGCCGGTGATCGCGAGCAGCACTTCGTCCGAGAACATCTCCTCGGCGATGCCGCAGGTCTCGATGGCCTGACGCGGTCCGTTGAAACCGGGACGACAGTTCTCGTCGCCACCAAACATCCCGCCCGGCACCTGTCCGTAGAGCTCGCGCACCTTGCGCCAGACCCGCTCCGTCGCCGCGACGTGCTGGGGATTGCCGGTCACCAGGAAGTACTCCGCCGGCTCCCGGAAGCCCTGCGCGATGTTCACGTTGTGGAGGTTGATCAGGTCCTGATCCCAGCGGGCACTCTGGCGATGGACCTTGTGCGCGAGCTCCAGCAACCACTCCCCGCCGGTCCGGTTGTACAGCCAGAGCACGCTCCAGAGCAGGTCGCCCCCGCGCATCTTCGGCCAGTAGCCCACCAGGAACTTGTCTTCGGGCAGCGCAGCGAGGTAGCGGAAGTAACGTTCCATCAACTGGAGCACGCGGACATCGCCGCTCTGGGCGTGATAGGACTGGAGGCAGAACAACATGATCATGTTCGGCCAGAGATCCGCGCGGCCCTTCAGGTCCGTCGCCACTCCCCCGCGCCCTTCGCCGGGGCCGAACCAGCCATCCGGCTGTTGACTGTTCAGGGCGCCCTCCAGCCAGACGCTGGCCTCCGCCAGCTTCGCTTCGTCCCCCACCAGGTAGGCGCAATCCTGGAATCCCTTGAGCCAATAGGGCTCCTCCTCCCAGCCGTTCTTCCCGCGCCCGTCCCGGCTGAGCCACGAATTGTCCTCACGCTTGAGGAACTTGCTCAGCTCGGGGAGATGCCCGTGAAATCCATCGTTCTGCAACTGCAAC
>JBBQML010000796.1:0-2791 GCA_038328885.1 Verrucomicrobiota bacterium
CCGGCGGCACCCCGCGGTGCTCACGGACCCCGCGCCGTTCGTGGCGTTCGAGACGTTCGGCGAGAGCAGCCTCAACCTCTCCCTGCGGGCGCACGTCAGCCGGACCGACCAACGAGCCACCACGATCTCCGACCTGAACGCCTCGATCCTGGATGAGTTCCGCACCGCCGGAATCGGCATCCCCTACCCCCAACGCGAGGTGCTCGTGCGCACCCTCCCGCCGGACCACCCCCCGGGCTGAGCCGCGCGCCAGCGGGCACGGGCCGCGGTGACAGCGGTGACGCCGGAGAATCCGCCCGGGCCATCAACGCTTCTGCAGGGAGGTGGCGGGCGCCTCGGTGTCGGCACACGGTCGTGAGGAGATCGCGGATTGCCTCACCGCCCCCTCCCCTGTGAGAAGCTCCAACCCGGCCCCGACCTACTCCATGTCCGATATCTTCAGCAACTCGTCGGCGGTCCACTGCGCCGACCGGGTGGCGGTCTTTTCGCGGATCGCCTGAACCGCCTCCGGGGTTACCTCGCTGGCGGTGTTGCCCCACTCCGGCGCATTGCGGATGTAGGACAGGATATTCGCGATCTCGTCGTCCGGGAGGATGTCTTTCCAGGGCGGCATGTTCCCGTTCCAAGACTGACCGTTCACCGTCATGGGCCCTTGGGCGCCATGAAGCACCAGGCGGATCAACCGTCCAGGGCCCTCGGTCAGCACCCAGTCGGACTTGGCCAGGGGCGGGCATCCATTGGCCGGGTTCCCCGAGCCGTTGGGCTGATGGCACGCGGCGCAACCGCGTGAGGCGTAAAGATCCCGCCCGGTGTCCACCCGGTTCACTTCGCCACCCACCTTCGGGATGCTGCGAAAATCGGCATAGGGTTCGTACACGCCCGCGGCGAAAAGGCCGTGGTGGTAACCGACCTCGGATTGGCCGAGATACGCCAGCACGGCCAGCAGGACAAAGAAACCCGCGGGTGCCGTGTAGTTGCCAACCTTGGGGGCCGCGGTGGTCACGGGGACCGGCGGCCTCGCCGGTGATTCCTTGCGGTGGCTGGCGTTGGAGCGGGACTTCTTCATCGGGCAGCGGCGGCGGCCTCGTTGGTGGGCCCACTCGCGGTCGGAGGAGCCTGGTTGGTGGCGGTGTCCACCTGGTTGGTCGTGGCGGTCGCCACGATCACCGGGGCCTCCGGCAAGGAGACACCCGACCGCAGACTGAGCAGGTAGGCGACCAGCGCCTTGGCCTCCGGCCTCGGGACTACTTCGAAGCCCGGCGCGGGAGCGAACGCTCCCTCGAGCTTCAACGCCTCTGCCGACGGGTTCGTGCCGATCTTCCGCACCTCGAACAGGTACGGATAGGCCGGCATCACCGAGGTCGGCAGGACGGTCCGTGGATGGTAGAGGTGCTTGAGATGATACGCGACCATCGCGGGTTGCGCATTCGTGTCGCCTGAGCCCATGCGGTACCCGACGTTCGCAAGATCCGGCCCGACCCGGACGGACCCCAGCATCACCGGAGCGTCCCGCAAGTAATCCTGCGCGACCGTGCGCCGCCGTCCCCAACCCCGCGCGAGGTCGTAGCCGAAACCAGCCGGACGGACCAACTGGCTGTGGCACGTGTTACACCCCTCGGACCGATAGACCTCGGCGCCTTGCTGCGCCAAGCCGGGACGGTTGGGCGGATAGTGCTGGCCGGTTTCCTTCGCCAGCACCGTGGGCGAGAGCCCGAACTGCAGCTTGGGAGCCACGATCACGCCCCACCACGACGAGGCTAGTGCGAGGAAAATCCCGAAGAAGACGAAGGCCGTGGAATTCATGACCGGGCCCCCGCCGTCTTGCCACGTGCCATCGGGGCCCGTGCCGGTGTGGCCGCCCAACCCGCCACGGTCTGCCCGGCTTCCAGAACCAACCGCCGAACCAGATCACCCACCGCAGCCAGCAAAAGCACCTGACCCAGGAAGAAGGCCGTCAACCCCAAGGTGCTCAAACGCACCAAGTGCATGCTGGCCCGCAAGGCGTCCATGAAGGCCACCGAACTGTCGGCCAATTTGGCACCCTGGATGAATCCCCCCAGGACCAACGGCAGGGCGGTCAGGATCACGCCGGCCAGGGTCAGCAGACCGTGCGCGGTGACCAGACCGGGGTTCAGGCCGAGGCCAGTGGATCGTGCGAGCAGATCAGGAACCACCGCCGCCAGCGCCACCACCAGCGAACCCACCAGCAGCCAGTCCAACCCCGCCTGCATCCAGGTCAACCCGGTGGTCGCGGCCGGACCCTGCCGGGAGCCAAGGAACTGCACCACGCCCACCAGGACGTACCCAATCGCCGCCGCACCCACCAGGCGGCCCGTGGGATGACCCGCCAGCGCGCCGAGGGAACCTTCCGCGGTCTTCCACCAGTTCAGGGCCAGCGCCACCAGGCCGATCGTGCTCAGGACCTGACCCGCAACTCCGGCACTGATCAACCACCGGGGGAACGGATCACCATGGGCAGCCACGGCCCATGGGGCGAAAAAGGCCAGGCACCAGAAACCCACGAGCGCCAGTTGACGGCTCGCCAGCGGGCGACCCACCGCCAGGGGAAGGTAGTGCAGGAGGATCGCGACCAGAAAGCCGCCGAGCCAGAGGCGAAGCACACCCCCCGCGAACCAGCGCTGCACGAGCACCTGGACCACTCCCCGCGTTCCCTCACCGCCGAGCATCATCAGGGCCACGGAACCGCACCAGACGAAGGCCAGCAGGGCCAGCAGGACGAACCAGGCGGAGGGATAAACATCACGCTCCGTGCGGGAGGCGAAGGTGATCC
>JBBQML010000797.1:0-2788 GCA_038328885.1 Verrucomicrobiota bacterium
CCTGGACGCCCAGCGCACGTCATACGAGTCCATCCACGAGCTGGCCCACGAGATCTGCGGCGGCAAGTGGGTGGCACTCGGTGGCGGCGGCTACGAGCTCGTCGATGTGGTGCCCCGGGCGTGGACCCACCTGACCGCCATCGCCGCACATCGCCCGATCCCTCTCGACGCCGAGGTGCCGCAGGAATGGCGGGACCATGTCCTCGGACAGTGTGGGCGTGCGGGTCCAACCCACATGGGCGACGGCGCAGCCGAGGGCGGGCGGGTGTGGTGGCGCTCGTGGGAGGTGGGCTATGACCCCGAGGACGCGGTGGATCGTGCGGTGATGGCTACTCGGGAGGCCGTCTTCCCCAGCCACGGCCTGGGCATCTGGTTCGATTGACGGGCCGATCGGCGGCGTGTCGGCTGGACATTCTCGAAATTTTGGCCATTCTGCTTCCCCACGAGTCACTTCTGCCCCTATCGTTACGCTCGCACGCACGTAGAGGTCTGCCGGAGGGAAGCCGGCGCTACGTGGGGTGTAGAGATCGAGGTGCACCATGACTCAGGAACGCCAATTCGCCGAGGTTCGGTTCGTCACCGTCGCCGAGGTCGCCTCGCTCATGCGCGTGTCGAAAATGACGGTCTATCGCCTGGTCCACAGCGGCGAGCTTCCCGCGGTTCGGGTCGGTCGTTCCTTTCGGGTCCCGGAGAGCGCGGTTCACGACTATCTGCGAACCGCTTTCATAGACACCGCCTGAGCAGGCATCACGGATCGACGACGAAGGCGGGCCGCGCGACACCGGCCCGCCTTCGTCTGTCCCCACCCGGCCCCGGGGTGCGCGAGCTGGACCCGGAGTTTGGGCCGGGACAAGGCGGGGCGGTACGCTGTCGCGGAGGTTCGGCGTGGTGCGGAGGTTCGTGCCGGCAACGCTCGTGACACCAAGCTCGTCACATCAACAGCGCGCGTCGACACGGTAGTTCGCAGCAACCCAGCACCACCCATCTATCAGGCTTGAAGGCAAGGACACTTATGGGCTCAGTCATTAAGAAGCGCCGCAAGCGCATGGCGAAGAAGAAGCATCGCAAGCTGCTTCGCAAGACGCGTCACCAGCGTCGCAACAAGAAGTAGCTCAGTCTTGCGGGCCCGTCGCATCGGTGGCGGGCCTTCTTGATGCTCTGGCTAGGATCGTGCTCGAAGCGCCGCTGTATGGCGGAACAACCGTTGCAGAGGAGGGTGGGCTCATGGCGGATGTGGTCCTGGTGACCGGCGTATCCCGCTATCTCGGCGGACGGTTCGCCCGACTGCTTACAGCCCAGCCCGGCATCAAACGGGTTATCGGAGTCGACGTCGTCCCGCCGCCGCTCGACATCGGTGACGCTGAGTTCGTCCGCGCCGACATCCGGAACCCGATGATCGCCAAGATCATCACCCAGGCCGAGGTTGACACGGTCGTCCACATGAACGTCATTGCGACGCCGTTGTCGGCGGGGGGACGGGTCTCCCAGAAAGAGATCAACGTCATCGGCACGATGCAGCTCCTGGCGGCCTGTCAGAAATCCCCGATCATCCGCCGGCTAGTGGTCAAGTCCTCGGCGGCCGTCTATGGCTCGTCGCCTCGGGATCCCGCCATGTTCACCGAGGATATGGGGCCAAAGTCTTTGCCACGGGCGGGTTTTGGCAAGGACTCTGTTGAGGTCGAGGGCTATGTCCGCGGCTTCGCGCGCCGCCGCCCAGACGTCGAGATCTCGATGCTGCGACTGGCCAACATCGTCGGTCCCGGCATCAGAACCGGCATGACGGACTACTTCAGCCTTCCGGTGATCCCGACGCCGATGGGTTTTGACGCCAGGCTGCAGCTGGTCCACGAGGACGACGCACTACAGGGGCTCCTGCTCGCGACCATGGCAGCTTCGGTCGGAATCGTCAACGTGGCTGGCGACGGCATCATCACGGTGCAGCAGGCGGCTCGTCTGTCCGGTCGGCCGACGGTCCCGGTGCCGCTCTCCGCTGGCGGACTGCTGGGTCGTTTCGTCAAGCGCGCGGGGCTGGCCGACTTCTCGCAGGACCAGATGCAGTACCTCGCATGGGGCAGAGGCATGGATACCACCAAGATGCGCGAGGTGCTTCATCTCGAGCCGGAGTACACCACCCGCACGGCTTTTGAGGACTTCATCTCCCAGGTGGGGTTCGGCCTGCCGGGCAGCGCCGCGATCGGCGCCGCGGCCAATGGGCTGGCAGGCACGGCGGCAACCATGCTCCATCGCGTGCTGGCATCAGGAAGGAGCCTCTAATGGTCGATCCCAAGGCCGCCCCATCCCAGGGCGGGTCCGGAGATGCGAAGGGCGCGAGCAGTCGCTCTGGCGCGGGGATGTTGGCCGCGGGCGCAGAACGGGCTTCGGGCGAGAGGGCCAAGCGCCCCCGGACACCGTTGCTGACCGATCCTTATGGCGACGAGAACGCGCCGCGCCCTGCTCTTCGGTCCGTCGACAGCACGAGGCCCCACCGGCCGCGTCCCGTCCCGTCCTCGAGTCCGCTTGCAGCGCCCAAGGTGGCGAGCGTGTCCGATGCCCGTTCCCGCAAGCGGTCAGGGCCTCCTGACAGGTCGGCGTTTGACGCACAGCCGCCTAGGTCCACCCCGTCGGTACTCCCCGCAGCCCTGGCCCCAGGGAGTACCGGAATGGAGGACCTCGTCGCAGTCGCGGTCGGGGCCCTGCGTGGGGCAGCTGCGGCCTCGGGGCTGTTCGGTGATGACCTCGAGCGACAGGTCGCCGCGACGCTGGCCTTCCTCCGGCGACGCCTCTCCGG
>JBBQML010000798.1:0-2788 GCA_038328885.1 Verrucomicrobiota bacterium
GTCGGTAGCTTACGAGGGCTACCGGAGCGCGGTCGCCAGGGGCGACCGGATCCAGGCCGAGAGGGAGATCTTCCGCCAACGCGCGGCGGCGGTCATCCAGGGGTACCGGACCCGTGACGCCGCGTTTCGGATCTTCCGGAACGAGAAGCTGGAGCGGTACAAAACCCTGCAGGATACCGCCTCCCGTTATGCCTATCTCGCGGCCAAGGCCTACGACTATGAGACGGGGCTCCTGGATACCCCCACGGGCCGGCAGTTCCTGAACCGGATCGTGTCGGCAAGAGCCCTGGGCGTGGTCCGGGATGGGGAGCCGCAGTACGCCGGCAGCAACACCGGGGACCCCGGAATCTCGAGTGTGCTGGCGGAAATGAAAGCGGACTTCGACGTCCTGCGGGGACGGCTCGGGCTGAACAATCCCACGCTCATGGGGACGACCGCCTCCCTGCGGATGGAGAACTGGCGGATCCTCCCGACGGTCGAGGGCGACACCGCCTGGCACGACGTGCTTCAAGCGGGGCGGAAGGCGGACGTGCGGGACGATCCCGATGTGCGCCGGCATTGCCTGGGGATCGAGAGCGCGGACGGCGGAGCGATCCCGGGGATTGTGCTCGAGTTCTCCACGCTCATCGAACCGGGTTACAACCTGTTCGGGCAACGGTTGGCCGCCGGGGATCATGCCCTCGAGGCCAGCTACTTCGCCACCAAACTGCTGTCGGTCGGCGCCGCGCTCGAGGGGTACATCGGCATGGATACCAAGGATGCCACCGACAACCTGGTCGGCGTCGGCGGGGGAGTCTCGCCGGTTGGCTCGCTCACGGAATACCTGAATCCGAGGGGATTGTCCGCGAACCCAACGGTGTTCCTCGTGCCGGTGGGCATGGACACGATGCGCAGCCCGCCGCTGGGGGACATCAGCCGGATCCGGACCTGGAAGGTGGAGGACGTGGCGATTCCGCTGCCGTTCAACATCGGCGCATCCGGGTTCTCGACCAAGCCGTTGTGGACCTCCTCGCAGTCGCTCTCAGAGCCGCTGTTTGCCGTCCGCAAGCATCCGGCCTTCCGGCCTTTGGCCAGCGGCGCGGACTTCTCGACCACGCACGATGCGGTGTGGGAGTACGCCACGACCACGCGGTTGATCGGGCGCTCCGCCTGGAACTCGCGATGGAAGCTGGTGATTCCAGGCAACCGCCTGCTGAACGATCCGGAGGAGGGGCTCAACCGGTTCCTGGCGACCGTCAAGGACATCAAGATCCACTTCAAGACCTACTCCTATGCCGGCAATTGATCGCGGGTTCGACGGGATGTGGAAGTGCCTCCGCGGCGCGTGCCTGCTGTGGGCCGTCACCTGGCTCTCGCCCCACCCAGCGCGGGCGTTCCCGCCGGCGCCATTCCACACCCTGTACGGCACCGCCCGGAACGAAATCGGGCAACTCCTCGAAGGGGGGGATATCAAGGTCATCCTCGAGACCCCGTCCGGGCGCTTCCTGCATTCGGGGGTCGGCTGGGTCTCCATCGCCGGCGCCAACTATGTCCTGCGCGTCCCGATGGATTCGGGACTGTTCGACGCGCCCTACCACCCCACCGCGATGCGTCCGGCGGCACCGTTCCGACTGAAGGTCGTGCTGGGCCGGACGGTGCTCCTGCCGATCGAGATGCAGGGTGACCTGAGACAGTTGGGGAAGCCGGGCGGACGCACCCGGATTGACCTCACCCTGGGCGAGGACGCCGATGCCGACGGACTCCCCGACGCGTGGGAGCGAATCCTGATGGCCCTGCTGGGCCAGGACAGTCTGGAGGACTTCCGACCGGGCGACGATGCCGATGGAGACGGTCTCACCAACCAGCAGGAGTACCTCGCGGGAAGCTATGCCTTCGATCCGGCGGACGGGTTCCGGTTGGACATTGTGGAGAAGCGGCCGGAGGGGCCCGTGATGGAGTTTCTCGCCCTGCGCGGCCGCACCTACTCCGTGCAATCCTCCGCGGACCTCCGCGATTGGGCGGCGCAGAGCTTTACGGTTGACGGGGCCGAGGGCGTCCTGACGACCTATCGAGCTGCTGACACGCGGGTCGTCCGGATTGTCGGCCTGTCGGGCCAGGCGGCCGGCGGATTCTTCCGGCTCATGGTGGAGTAGCGATCACCGGGTTGGCCGAGGCCGTTTATGAAGTCGTTCCACGGTTCCATCCGATTCCTTGCGGGTTGTCTGGCCCTTCTGTTCCTGGGCGGTTGCGGTCGCGAGGAACCTCCGGTCGCGGAAGTCGTGCCGGTGCTGACGGCCGCCGAAGTCGAGCAACACGACGGCCGTCTCTGCGAGAAGCGCACGAAAATCCCGTTCACCGGGGAGGTCCGGGAGTTCTATCCCGACGGCATCCTGAAGGCGAAGGCGTCGGTTCGGGAGGGACGGATGAACGGCCCGACGCGAGGGTATTACCCATCGGGCAAGCTGCACACGGAGGAGACCTTCGTCGACGGGGTATCCGATGGACTCAGGCGACGGTTCCATGAGGACGGGGCGGTGAAGGCTGTGGAGGAGATCCAGTTGGGCCGGCTGCACGGGCGCTATGAGCGGTACCACACCAACGGGGTGCTGGCCGAGCGGGCCACCTACCGCGGAGGGGAACCGGACGGACTGGCCGAATCCTGGGACGCCGTCGGTCAGCCCGTGGCCCGGGTGCGGTTCGACTCAGGCAGGATGATCGAGCAGGTCTTCCTCTCCGGGGAGGGCACCCGCACGGTCGCCGGGCATTCGCAACCATGAACGCTCAGGTTCCAATCCGGCCCGGGGACGGG
>JBBQML010000799.1:0-2788 GCA_038328885.1 Verrucomicrobiota bacterium
GCGAGCAGCGGGACCACCAAGGCCTTGCTGCCCGGGCGCCGGCCGAGTTCCTCGGCGGCCCAGCTCCTGACCACCGTTGACCAGTCCCCCAGGGCGGCAATCAACTCCTCGGTGCTCTTGCTCCTGCGGTCCAGATCGAAACGCCCGGACGCGACCGCCTCGGCCACCTCCGTCGGGCTCAGCCAGTTGGCCTGGATCGCCTTCCTCCCGGTGATACGGAGCTTCCTGAGCGGCAGGGAATACGTGAGGACGTACGTGGCGGTCGGGCTCAGGCCATAGTAGCTGCTGTCGCCGTGGTAAGTGTTGTCCTCGGTCTTGTCGGGCCCGTACTGCTCGCCTCCGTCGCAGGTGAACGACCCGTCGCAGCGCCGCACCAGGTCGAGGTGCCAGGACGCTTCCTTGATGAAGGCGGCCGCCGCGGCCGGTCCCCCGACGTTGGCACCGAGGGCACCCCAGAGGTAGCTGAAGCCCTGGCCGGTATGTCCGTACTCCCGGTTCCGGTAGGAGGCGGTGACCATCTTCGCGAAGTACCGCGCCTCGGTCACCCGGTTGTCCTGAAGCGCGAACAGCAGGGCGGCCATGGCGTTCTTACCGTTGTTGTCGTGGTTGGGCCACGGCATGTGTTCACCGTAGGGGATCGCTCCCTTGTCGACGTAGTAGCCAAAAAACCGGGAGCCCCTCTCGACGGCGGGATCGATCTCGGGATCCTGCACGCCGCATTCCCGGCCCAGGACGATCGCGAGATTGGCCACCAGGCCTGCCGCGTTCACGGGGCCGTACGGAGGGATCGACCCGTGGAGTTCTCCCTCGGGGGTCCGGTCGGAGATGCCGTGGCCGAGGGTGCCGTACATGCTCTGTCCCTTGGCGAGGGAGACCGTGTACTCGTGGATGGCGTGCAGCACTTCCCGGTCGCCGGTCAGGAGGTAGTACTCGCAGAGGAAAACGTTCCGGTATCCCCAGTTCCAGATCACCATGCCGCTCCTGAACGGCAGCTTCAACGTCCCGGGCCCCATCCTGCGAGCCAGTTCCCGGACGCGGGGCAGGTAGTCGGGATTGCCGCTCGCCATCAGGGCGAGGCCGTTCACCGCACCCCAGAGATCCTCCTTCAACGGCTCCCGTTCCAGCACCTTGCAGGCCTCCTCGAGAATCGCCCTGGACTTGGCGCACTCGTACGGAGCGGTGTCGCTGTAAGTCCCCAGGACCTTCAGCTTCAATTCCACTTCCTCGGTCCTCCCCCCACGCCACCGGGTCAGCCTCAGCCTGCCACCGCCATGGTCCGACTCCGCGTCCTGGATCGCCACGGCGATGCCCTGGCGGGCGTCGTCGGTGAACAACCGCCCCCCGGCGCCGAGGATCACGTCATCCACCTTCATCACGCCCTTCGCGGGCGACTTCTCCCCGACATGGGTGACCAGGATCTGCCGACTCGGGGTCGTGGTCCGGCCCTGCTGGCTCTCAAAGAAGTTCGCGGGCTTCGTGTGGATCCACCCTCGAAGGCCGGTCGCGCCAAGGTTGTACGTGAGCGTACGGTCCACGTTGTTGCTCCGGGTGAGATCGGGCGGGGCCGGCGGTGTGGCCGCCCCGACGGGGCTGGCGATCCCCAGTCCGAGGGCAACGCCGAGCATCAGACACTGGAAGCTGGGTCTCATGAGTAGTAGGCGGTTGAGCGATGGAGTGGGTGAAAACCGTCCCGTAGTGGTCCCGCTCGACGAGCGGGCAGATCAGGCGGGCGATCTCGGCGTAGCCCGCGGCCGGGTAATGGCAGCCTCCGGGCGGTTCGACGCCCAGCGTGGACATGAGGCTCATCCGCGAGAACGCGGTCGGCAAGGTCCGCTGCACTTCCCGCAGCCGGTTGTCCGAGCCATCGAAACCCATCGCGCACGACTTGGGCCAGATCTGGAAGACGTAATAGTGCTGGAGGTTCGGATAGTCCTGCTTCCAGGCGGCGGCCAGGTCGATGAAGTACTGACGGTAAGTCTCCCAGCCGAAACCGCCCGTGGGACCGTCCGCGCCCTGGTCATTCTCTGCCTGGTGCCAGAAAACACCGCGGAGGCCGTGGGTGAGTCCCGCCTGCTGGGCGCGCCAGAGCAGACGACCGTAGATGGTGGTCCGGTCCAGAGGGTCTTCCCGGCTCCTCTGATGCTGGTCGATGCGGGTTCCGCCGACGGCACCGTTGAGAATGCAGATGGGGATCGCGTGATTCTCCTGTCCCCAATCCGTCGCCACGGCATTCGACTGGCCGTTGATGAGATAGGCATCCCCGCAGACCACGTTGGTCACGGTATGCAGGACTGATTCGTGGTTGCCGGTTCGGGCGCCGAACTCGATCCGGTAGCGGATAAGCCCCGGTTTGAGCTTCACCGCGAAGGCGTAGGAGCCGTCGGCCGCCACCGGACAGGTGTCCTTGCTTTAGGCTTCGCCATCGGCCCGCACTTCCAGGAAAACCGAATCGGCCGGCTGGCTCAGCTTGCCACGGTAGAAGAGGGTCCCCTCGTTGCGGTCGTCACGGGCATAGAACTGGTTGTCCTTCGGTTTCTCATCCCTCGCTGGCGGCCTCACCACCCAGGCGTCCCGCGCAGGCTCGGTCACCCGCATCGTGGCGGTTTGCGTCCTTGGCTCGCCGCCATTGTGCGCCGTCGCCGTGACGATGAGCTTCCCGCTGTTCTGGGCGCGCTCGAGAATGACTTTGCCGGGGACGACCCGCTGGATCACGGCCAGGTCCGAGACGTTCCAAGTGAATTCCAGTTCCCCGGCCCCCGCCGCCTGCATCTCCGCCTGTTTGGTGACC
>JBBQML010000800.1:0-2783 GCA_038328885.1 Verrucomicrobiota bacterium
CCGCATTCGCCGTGTACCCGAACAAGGCGCCGCCGGTCGCCCAACCGGCCCCCGCGTCGTCGTAGTCTGCCTCCACCCAGCCCGCCCCCGGATCCGTCGCCGAGGTCCGGTAACGCCACTCCGACAGAAGCGGAACCAGCACCGCGCTCCCGTCGAAGGGCGGAGGGGGTTCGGCGAAATCATAGAACAACCCTTCGGCATCCGGAGCCGTTTCCTGCCGCGCAAAATTGGCATCCTCCGCCTCCAAAACCAGGGCGATGGACGACCCGGCGAAGACCGGCACCTGGTCGGATGCGTAAAGGGCCTTCCGCGAGATCCGCACTTCGAACTGCGTCCCCGGCCCCGACGGCGCCGCCTGCCAGTCGAGTCCCGTGATGCCGCCCTCGTTGAACCCGCCGTTCTTCTCCTGGTACCCCGCTCCCCCCTGGATCAGCAACTCGGACCCGACCAGGATGACGTAGCCGGTGGTGTTGTCGGCGTCGGCGTCGATGAAGATGTTCTCGTGCGAGGTGAATGGGGTGCCCGACACCTCCAACGTGAACCGCAGGTACAGATAGTCGTCATCGTTCGCGATCCAAATCCTGCGGTAGTCGCTGGAGTTGGGGGCGTCGGCGGGATCCTCGTACGCCAGGGGAACCCCGATCCAATCGTCAAAGGTGCCGTCGATGCTGATGTGCTTGTAGCTGCCCGCAACGGTCGACGCCGCCAGAGCGAGCATCAGGTACGTCGTCAGGAGGGGAATCACGAGCCGTGTGTTCATCCAGGTCGGAGATCGGAGGTCGGAGGTCGGAGGTCGGAGATCGGAGGTCGGCAGCCTGCCGCACGGATTCTTGCCGGAGCGGCCACGCACGGACGCTGCGCGGCGTTCGGTGGGTTGGCAATCCCGGAGCGGACGCCCCGATCCAGGCCCGTGCATCCTCAGGTTGTCGGTGCGGTGGACCGTACCAAAGCGGCGGCGCGCGTTGCTTCCCGCCGCACTCCAGGAGGAGCGGCGCGCCTTGGAGTGCACCGAGGAGCCCGGCGAGGCGGCGCTTTGGTATCCGCTCACCCACCACTTCTGGATGCACCCGATCCATGCAGGCGCGACCGGCCTGGCCCACGAATGCGACATCCCGCTTTCGCCGGCGCCGCGGCGGCGGTTAGGCTCACCCCGGTGCGCATCCTCATCGTCCCAGACAAGTTCAAGGGCACGCTGCCCGCTCATCGGGTGGCCGCCGCGATCGCGGCCGGATGGCGCCGCGCCCGCCCCACGGATCACCTCGATTGCCTGCCCCTGAGCGACGGCGGCGACGGCTTCGGGCCGGTCCTCGGCGAACTGCTGAGCGCGAAGCCACGCCGCGTGGCGACCCTCGACGCCGCGCACCGCCCGTGCCGGGCCCGCTGGTGGTGGGCCGAGGGCGCGCACACCGCGATTATCGAGACCGCTCAATCCAACGGCCTCGCCCTCTTGCCGCAGGGCACTTTCCATCCTTTCGACCTCGATACCTTCGGCATCGGAAAGCTGATCCAGGCCGCCCTGGACGCCGGCGCGAAAACCTGCCTCCTCGGCGTCGGCGGCAGTGCCACGAACGACGGCGGTTTCGGACTCGCCCGCGCGCGAGGCTGGCGCTTCCTCGACCGGGCGGGGACAGAACTCCTGCGCTGGACCGATCTCCACCGTCTGTCCCGCCTGGAGCCCCCGGTCCTGCCTCCGGGCCAACCTGGTTGCCGATGGGTCGTGGCGACCGATGTGAGCAATGCCCTGCTCGGCCCCCAGGGCGCCTCCCGCGTCTACGGTCCTCAAAAGGGCCTGCGCCCGGAGGACATGGCCGCCGCCGAACGCAGCCTCCGACGGCTCGCCGCGGTGGTGCGGCGCCAGTCGGGCTTCGATAGCCGCGCACCCGGGTCGGGAGCGGCGGGTGGCCTCGGCTTCGGCCTCCAGGCGTTCCTCGGCGCCGAACGCCGGCTCGGCTTCGACATCTTCGCCGAGTTGGCCCAACTGGAGTCGCGAATCCGCCAGGCGGACCTGGTCCTCACCGGCGAGGGCGGGGTCGACCGTTCCAGCCTCATGGGCAAGGGCGTCGGACAGCTCCTCGACCTCTGTGCCCGCCACGGCACCCCGGCGATGGTCCTGGCGGGTCGCGTCGATTGGCGCGGCGCCCTGCCGCCCGCGGTCCTCGCCTTGCGCAGCCTCGTCGATTTCGCCGGGGAAGCCGCCGCCCTAAAGAAACCGGCCCCCCTCCTGACCCGTCTCGCCCGGGAGCTAGCGGCCACGCTTCCTCCCGGCGACTGACGTCCCCATGAAGATCACCGCCCACGGTCGTCCCCGGCTGCCCTCCCTCGGCCTGTTCGCGATCGCCGGCACCCTGCTGGTGGGCTGCGAGAAAGCCGACCCCGACCTGTTCCAGGGTTACATCGAAGGTGAGTATCTCCACCTCAGCGCCCCCGTCTCCGGCACCTTGCTCCGCTGCCAGGTCGAACGAGGCAGCGAGGTCCCCATCGGCACCCCCCTGTTTGTCCTGGAGAGCGTCGCCGAACAGGCGGCGGTCGAGGAAGCCGCCAGCGTGCGGCCCGGCGAGGTCATGATCGGAAAGATCATCCCCTACATCATCGTGGGCTACCTCCAGACCGCGGCGATCCTGCTCGCGGCACGCTTCATCTTCCATGTCCCGATCGAGGGCAGTGTCTTGCTGCTCCTGGCGGTCATGTTCCCGTTCATCGTCGCGAACCTCGCGATGGGCATCACCTTCTCGACCATCGCCCGCAACCAGCTCCAGGCGATGCAGATGTCGTTCTTCTTCTTC
>JBBQML010000801.1:0-2782 GCA_038328885.1 Verrucomicrobiota bacterium
GACGCGGTCCGCCGGCCATCGTGTACCGGCGCGGTCTGTTTCGGGGCACCCAGCGCTGACGGCGGCGAGTGGGGGCAATGTGGGGCTGGGGTCAAGACACGACAATGGACAGATAAAGGCTGAACCTGGTCGCCTCCACGCACGGCGCGAATGTCGCATGTCGCGAAGTGACCCCATTGCCTCACTGTGAAGCCATATCGGCTACCGAGGCGTCACAACAGCCGGTACTGGGCCCAGCGGCCGGACCGGTCCTGGTGAAGCATGCCGGCCCGGTGGAGTTTGTTGAGGACATACCAGGCGCGATGCAGGCCCACGGCGAGAAGCCGGCGGCAGCGGGTGTTGTTGATGGTCCCGTGCAGGCGCACATAGGCGAGGATGCTATCCTCGTCGGCCTGTCGGACGTCGACGGTCGTTTCCCCGGAGGTGCAGGGAGGCGGCCACTGAGGGGGACGATTGGCGCAGGCCCGGAGCGGGTTGGGGCCGTGGTCGAGGGGTGGCCGCGGGAGGGCAAAGTGGAGGTGCTCCGGGAGGATCTCGGCGCTGCCGCTTTCGATCAGAGCCCGTTCGATGAGGTTTTTCAGTTCACGGACGTTTCCGGGGTAATCGTACTGCTCGAGGGCCGCGTTGGCTTCGGGCGTGAAGTGGGCTGGATGCAGGCCCATCTCGGAGCCGAGGATCTCGAGGAAATGCGCGGCGCGCAGGGGAATATCCTCGCGCCGTTCCCGCAGCGGTGGAATCCCCTGAACCGCGTGGGCCAGCCGGAAGTAGAGCGCCGAGCGGAAGGCGCCCGCGGCGATCCCTTCCTGAAGATCGGCATTGGTGGCGGCCACCACCCGGACGTCGACCCGGTGCTCGGACGCCGCGCCGACGGGCCGGAGGACGCCGTCTTCCAGGACGCGGAGGAGCTTGGCCTGGAGGGCAAGCGGCATGTCGCCGATCTCGTCGAGGAACAGGGTGGCGCGGTGGGCCTGTTCGAGATAGCCCTTGGATGGGTGAGTGGCCCCCGAGAAGGCGCCCTTCACGTGGCCGAAGAAGAGAGAATCGGCGAGGTCGGCGGGAACCGCGGAGCAATTGACGGCGACAAAGGGCGCGCGGCCACGGGCACTGCCGAAGTGGATGGCGCGGGCGACGAGTTCCTTGCCGGTGCCGCTCTCGCCGATGACGAGGACCGGGGTGGAGGGCAGGGTCTGGATTTTGCGGATTTCGGCGAGGAGCCGGGCGATGGGGGGGCTGCGACCGACGAGGGCCTCGACGCCCCAACGTCGGGCCTCCTGTTGGGAGAGGAGGGAGAGTTGTGCGTCGACCCGTTCGAGGGAGGCCTCGGCCTGTTCGCGACGCTGCTGTTCGCGCACGAACCGCTCGTCCATCGCGCGCAGTTGCTCGTCGCGCGCCTGGAGGTCACGGGTCATGCGGCGTTGATTCAGATGGGTGCGCACGCGGGCCACCACCTCCGCCGCTTGGAACGGGCGGATGAGGTAGTCCACGCCGCCCGCCCGGAAGCCTTCGATGACGGCGGCGGAATCGTCGCGGGCGGTGATGAAAACCACCGGGATCGTGCACGTGGCCTGAACCTGTTTCAGCCGGCGACAGGTTTCGAAGCCGTCGAGGCCGGGCATGAGGACGTCGAGGAGGATCACATCCGGCTGCGACCGCAAGGCGGCCTTCAGGGCGGTCTCGCCGTCGGGAGCCGTGAGAATCTCGTACCCGAGGGGTTCGAGGGTCTGGCGGAGGAGATCCCGATTGGCGGCCAGGTCGTCGACGACGAGAACGGTGCCTTCTGATGGGAGTGGAGGCGGCTCGTTCACGGGGTATGGGCCTGGGCTGAAGCCGCGGTTTCGGCCGGCGCGCCCGACCGCGTGAGCGAGGCAGTGATGTCGGAGAATCGTCCGTCCTCAAGCCAGCGATGAAGGATGTCGGCCGCCCGCTGCCCTGCGGGCCCGAGGGCGGCGAGTTCGCCGAGGGCCGCCTCGAAATGGGTCGCGCTGAAGCGTTCGTTCTTCTGCTGCAACACAACGTTGGACTGCTCCGCCGCCTCCCGGGCCTGGTGTTCCCGCGCCAGCAACCGCTCGCGCAACTCCCGTGCTTCGCGCCGCCGCCGCCGGTAGTGAGCCGTCGACCCAACGGAGGTGCCGAGCAATCCGAGGACACCGACCCCGGCAGGTACGAGGACCCAGGGATCCTCATGCCAGGGCAAAACCACTCGGAGCGACAGGCGGGCGCAGGGTGAATAGTTCAGATCCCGATCGACCGTCTGGATAAAGAGCGTGGCGTCGCCGGCCTTCGAGGGGCTCCAGGGGATTTCGTCCCGGCCGAGGTACGACTTCCAGTGCGGGTCACACCCCAGGGACGGAGTGGGGTGGGAGCCGGCCACGATGGCCACGCGATAATGCCGTTTCTCGGGGAGTGTCGCGAAGTCAACCGTCCTCAGCCCATCCTCGACATCCACCGCCAACCACACGGCGCCATCGAAGACGCGCAGCCCGTGGAGCGTGCCGAACCAGAGCGCCCCGCGGCGTTCGTGCTCAGCGCCAGCACCGGCGCGCCGAATCTCCACCGGGAATCCCGGGACCGGTCGCCCTGCCGGATCCCGCACGACGCCGCTCCACCACGTGCCCGGCCGCAGGTCTCCCGGTTGGGGCGGACGCTCACCGGCCCCGGCGGCGTTACCCCGCAGAATACCGTCGTTCCCGCGACCCGTGCCACCCCGACCAGGCTTCTCCGCGTCGTCGAAATTCCACAGCGCGATCAACCCACCCTCGCCGCCGCGGCACCGCCGGAACAT
>JBBQML010000802.1:0-2780 GCA_038328885.1 Verrucomicrobiota bacterium
CCGGCAATATGGGCGATGTCGGCGAGCAACAGGGCGCCCGCGTCACGGGCGATCCGGCCGAGGCGCTCGAAGTCGATGATGCGGGAGTAAGCGCTGGCCCCGACCGTGATCATCTTCGGGCGCTGCTCCTGCGCCATCGCGGCGAGGCGATCGTAGTCGATCCGTTCGTCCTCCTGGCGGACGCCGTAGTGCACGATTTCAAAGAACTTGCCGGAAAAATTGGCCTTGTTCCCGTGGGTCAGGTGGCCGCCATGGGAAAGATCCATGGTGAGCATGCGGTCGCCTGGCTTGAGGAAGGCGAAGTAGACAGCCATGTTGGCCCCGGAGCCCGAGTGCGGTTGCACATTGGCGTGCTCGGCCCCAAACAGGCGCTTCGCGCGATCGATGGCGAGCGACTCCGCTTCGTCCACGTGCTCGCAGCCCCCGTACCAGCGCTTGCCAGGGTAGCCTTCAGCGTATTTGTTGGTCAGGACCGACCCCTGGGCCTCCATGACAGCGCGACTCGTGAAGTTCTCGCTGGCGATGAGTTCGATGTTCTCCTGCTGCCGTTGACGTTCCAAGCCCACCACGCGGGCGATGGGCGGGTCCGCGATGGCCAGACGCGAGGCCGCGCCCTCGATCTTCCGGACACGCTGCTCGTGACGTCCGCCCGTCTCGAACTCCGCCTTGAGGAACGCATCCACGATGACCAGGGCCTGATCGATCCCCAGCAACCGGCCGCCGAGACACAGGATATTGGCGTCGTTGTGCGCGCGTGCGAGACGGGCCATCTCCTCCGAAGTGCAGACCGCAGCTCGAATGCCCGGAATCTTGTTCGCCGCGATGCTCATCCCTATCCCAGTGCCACAGAACAGGATGCCTAGGTCGGCCCGGCCATCTGCCACCGCGTGACCCACCGCCTGCGCGTAGTCGGGGTAGTCGGTGGATTCACTCGCCTGGGTACCGAAGTCCTCAACCACGTATGGGCTGCCCGCCAAGTGTTGCCCGACCGCCTGCTTGAGGTCGAACCCGGCATGGTCCGAACCCATGGCCAGAGTCAAAACCCGCTCCCCGGCCGCCTGCCGGGCGAGACCCGCCTGCTGTTCAAGGTGCTTTAGCATACTGAAAATGCCCTGTTCGATCTCGTCACGGCAGCGGAGGTAGACGGGGTAGGAACCGCCGATCGGGTCCGCGATGTCTTTCTCAAACGCTTCGAGGGTGTCGTCGAACTCCCTCAGGACGAAGGTCTTCTCCACGGCCTGGGGGTACATGAGCATGACCGCATTCGTATGCCCATGGGTCATCCCGAAAACCAGGTCGGCCTCGCGCACCATGGCCCCCGTCAACGCCCGGCTCCGCTGGCGGGAGATGTCGATGCCCAACTCCTGGAGCGCTGTGATCGCATGGGCGCTCGGGGGCATGCCATCCACGGCGCCCACGCCCGCTGAGATCGCCCGGTATCGGCCCCCCATCTTCGCTGTGAGATGCCGGAACAATCCCTCGGCCATGGGACTGCGACAGATGTTGCCGGTGCAGACGAAAAGAATGGTCTTCATGCCAGCCAAGGCGCGCGCAACTTGTGGAGGCGGGTTGGTGGCGTCAACGGGAATCTCCCGACGACGGGGGCGGGACGGCAGCCAACCCCGCCAGGAGGTCCAGTGCCCGCGCCAGGATCGGATCAACGACCGGCGATTCCGCCTGCCCGACTGGCTCGACGACTTGCCCGCGGGGTCGGAGGCTCCGCCGCAGATCCCGGGGCGCATCAGGGTCACTGAACGGATCCCCAGTGCCTCGCTCCCCTCTGCGCCGCACCAGTTCCGCCTCGTTCAAGCGGAATCTGCCCCCTGCCCCGGGCGGCACAACGGGTTGCCCGTTGAGCACCCGCTGGAATTCGTTGGTGAAATAGTGGCGTTCGTCGGCCTCGTCCACAGCCACCTGGAGATCGGGAACCAGGCTCCCGTCCAGCGTGATCCCGGACGTCACACCGAGGGGATCGCCGCCGATGCGCACCACCTCTCCACCCGGCAGCACAATCGGAACGTAAGTGCGGGCCTGGCCCGCGGTGTTCGTGCCGATGAGCAGACTCGGCGTCACGGCCCGCCGCAGTTTCGCGGCCAGGACCTCGGCCGCGCCGGCGGTCTGCCGGTTGACGAGCACCATCAGCGGCAAGCTCGACGTTCCGTTGGTCCCGGGCGGTATCGTTGGAGACAGGTCACCCGACCCCGGTGCGTCCGGCGAACGCGGTGCGAAACGCCCGGCCGCGGCGTTCGCCTCCGCGAAATCCGTCCCCCCGGCGAAGCGCAGATCGATCACCAACCCGGAAACCGCCCCACCCGACGGAGCCAGATCGCGGAGGGCGGCGCCGACCGCCTCGGCCAACCCCGCCCGCACCTCGCCCACGCGGAGGTAGGCGGAAGCACCCCCGGCGTAACGGTTCGTCCGGGTGAGGAGTGGACTCCCCCCGGCGTTCCCTGGACCAAGGAGAACCCGGGGAGCCAGCGCCCGCAGGTAGGCTTCGGCGTTGGTGTGGCCCGGCCCCGGCGACGGCACGTCCGGCCAGACTTCACGGATCCGGGCGGGCAGGTCGGCGACGGCGGGCCATTCCACGGCCCTGGTGTCGGGCGCCACGGCCAGCGAGCACAACGCCAGGATCCCCGTCACCGCGATCATGGAACGATTGGCCTTCATCCGAGCAACGCTCCGTGTCCGAGGGCCTTTGCCCCGATGTCCGTACGGTAATGCGCTCCTTCGAACCGGATCAGGTCCACGGCCGCATAGGCGGCATCCTGCGCCTCGCCCAG
>JBBQML010000803.1:0-2770 GCA_038328885.1 Verrucomicrobiota bacterium
ATCACGAAATGATCTCGGTCGCGGAACTGGCCATCCGTACCGGCTCGGAGCCGCGCTCCCAGGTCCGCGCGCGCTACGGCCTGCCTGACGACGCCCTCGTCATGGCCGCCTGCGGCACCGCCGACTGGCGCAAAGGCCCTGATCTGTTTCTGCAACTCGCGGCCTTGCTGCGCCGACAGTTCGTGGGTCGCACGCCGCTGCATTTTGTCTGGATCGGCCTGGTGCCGCAGGACGATCGCGGGCGAATTCTGCGTCACGATTGCGCACGGCTGGGTCTGCCCGAGTTCGTCCAATTCGTCGGCGAACTGGAGAATCCTCACACACTGCTCAACGCCTGCGACTTGTTCTGCCTGCCATCCCGTGAAGACCCGTTCCCGCTGGTAATGCTCGAGGCGGGGGCACTCGGGAAACCGCTCGTCTGCTTCGACGGTTCTGGCGGTGCGAAGGAGTTCGCCGCACGTGGCGGAGGGTTCACCGCGCCTTACCTTGACGTATCCGCCATGGCGGAGCAATGCACGAGGTTGATCGAGGACGAGCCGCTCCGTGAGCGCGCAGGCAGCGCCGCAGCGCAGCGGGTCCGCGAGGACTTTGACTCCCAGATAGCGGCGCCGCTCGTCTGGGCCCGCCTCCAAACGCTCCTCCGTGCGTTCCCACGCCGCGCCCGCCGGGCCGCAGAGTTACGCGAGCAGTCCGTGTCGTTGCTGCACAGCGGCGATCAGCCAGCGGCGCTGAAGCTCCTGGAGCAATGGGTGGAACTCGCGCCCGAAGATCCCGAGGCGGCCATGGCTCTCGGCGATCTACGCGACCAACTGGGTGACCTGGCCGGGGCTGCGCAGGCATTCGAGCGCGCCACCCGGCAGGCTCCGCTTCGTGCCGTCACGCACGCCCAACTCGCGATGTTGCGCGTCCAGCAGGATCGTCTCGTCGACGCCGAATCCTCCGCACGACGAGCGCTGGAATTGGAGCCCCTCCACATCGATATGCTCCGGATGCTCGCGGCTCTCACCCGCCACGGGGAACGATTCGCTGAGGCGCACGACTTCTACGCATCACTCATGCGGCTTGCCCCCCGGGACGTCGAGGCCCGCGTCGGCCAGGCGGCTTGCTGCGCTGCGCAGGGCCACCACGTCCTCGCGGAGCTGATTCTCGAAGAAGCACTCGGACTCCAGCCGGATCACCCCGAGGCGCTGGCCCTCCGTGCGAAACTCGACAGCGATCAGCGGCTCGGATCAGTGCCCATCCCGTCGACCCAACCCTCGCCTTCCCGACGGCCGTCTCCCGCACGCAACGGTCGTCCCCATAGCTGATTCCATCCATGAAAACCGACCTTCAAAGCCCCGAACCCGATCCCGCTGCAACCCATGATGGGGCGCTAGATACATCCGCTCTGATCGCCGCCGCCGAAGTGAGTTTTCAATCCGGTGACCACGCCCGAGCCATGGCATCGCTGGAGAACGGGCTGTGCGCGAAACCGGAGGACTTCGACCTGCTGATGTTCCTCGGCAACGTCCGGTACCATGCCAAGGATCTCCCGGGCGCGGCGGCGTGCTTCACCCGTGCCGCGAGGCAGCGCCCCGATGCCGTCAACGCCCACCTTAGCCGCGCCTCCGCCGCTATCGAGGGTGGTGATTTCCTCGAGAGCGAAGGCGCGGTCCGCGTGGCGCTTGCACTGGAGCCCGACAATCTCACCGGCCTGAAGCTGCTGGCCCGACTGTCACTCACGGCGGAACGCTTCAAGGAGACCGGATTGATTTGTGAGGCGATCCTGAAGCTCCATTCCGAGGATACGGACGCATGGCTCGCTCTCGGCCGCTGCCGCTATGAGCTGGGCGATCTTCCGGGCGCGGCCCAGGCCTTCGAGGAGGTGCTGTGCCTTGATCCTTCCAATGGGACTGCAGGCGACAACCTGACGCACGTCCGCAAGAAGCAGGGTAACACCGCACCTGCGGACTTCCCGGTCCCTTCCTCCGATCTGCGCTACCGCGTCGTCAGCACGGAACACTCCGAGGAGCAGTACCTCAAGAATGGGCTGACCTCCACCTCCACCATCACCGAGTACTGGAACAGGTACGGGACGGGGAGTCCGGCCCGCATCCTTGACTTCGGCTGCGGCTGCGGTCGTGTCCTGCGGCACCTTCTGAAATCACCCGTCTTCCACGGGGCAAGGTTTGACGGCTGCGACATCGATGCGCCCGCGATTGCGTGGTGCAGGGGGAACCTGCCCGGTGACTATTACGAAAGCAGTCAGTATCCGCCCCTGAAGTATCCCGACCGGTCGTTCGATCTTATCTATGGGCTGTCCGTGTTCACTCACATCGACCTCGACTCCCAGCGAAGTTGGTTGAACGAACTGGCTCGGGTACTCTCGGACGACGGCATCCTGCTCCTCAGCGTCAACGGAACCGGCGTCTGGAACTACTATCAATCCACGACCCACGGGAATCCCGACGAGCTACGAGAGAAGGGATTCGTGTTCGTCAAGAATATCGCCGACGGCGTCCTCCCGGAATGGTATCAGACGTCCTTCAACTCGGTGGAGAACATCCGGCGGGAGTTCGCCGAGCACTTCGAAATCCTTCAGCACGCAAGCCAGGGCCTGGGCGGATTCCAGGACCTCCTGGTCCTGCGGAAGAGGGGGCGCCCTCCGACGCAGACCCCCCCCCCCCCCCCAGCGACCACCCATGAGAAAAACCCCGAGAGTGCACCCGGGGGTGTGGTGTTCACGGGAAATTGGGAGCAGTGATTCGGGGTGGGCGGGTCGGCGGTACAC
>JBBQML010000804.1:0-2770 GCA_038328885.1 Verrucomicrobiota bacterium
GCCGCAGCGAAGTCGACCCCGCCCCGCCCCGCCCCAGCCATCCTCGCCGAGGGAGATGCCACCCCGACGCCGGCCCAGGGAGGGCCGGGCGAGCGCTACGTCCTTCGCCCGCCGGGAGTGCCGCCGGCCACCGCCGCGCAGGCTCGTGCCCTCCCGGCCGCCTACGGCACGGGTCGACTGCTCCTCACCGCCCGCGATCCTCATTGGCTCTACGCGCATTGGGATCTCACCGACGAGCAACTCCGCAACTGCAACCGCGAATCCGCCTCCGGCCATCTCGTGGTACGCGTGTTCGAGAAGACCCTCGAGAGCAACCCCGTCCTGACCCAGGACGTCCATCCCGAATCCCGCAACTGGTTTCTCAACGTCCAGAACGCCGGTTCGACCTACCTCGCCGAGTTGGGCTACCCCGACGCCAACGGGAAGTGGCAGCGGATCTCGGTCTCGGCGGCCACCGCCACGCCCGCAGACGAGGTTTCGAGCGAAACCTGGGTCCGGTTCGAAACCCTTCCTTTCGACGTGCCCATGTCGGACCTCGTGGCCCTCGTGATGAGGGCCGTGTCCGAACACATCCCCCTCCTCGAAGCCGTGCAACAAATCCGGGCGGCCGCGGCCGGCGCCGGCGCGATGCCCGCGGACTTCCCATTCCCACTCCAACCGAAATTGACCGCGGGCCGGGCCCCGGGCCGCGTGGAGTGGACTCCGGAACAGGAACGTGCCTTGGCCGATCTGATCAGCCTCGATGAGGTCCGGAGGGTCTGGATCGGCTCGCTCGAGATCACGGAACTCGTCCGCCGCCAGTTGGCCCGGGGCATCTCCTCGGCAGGTCTCCCGCTCGGCGCGGCCTCCGGCCCCGCCGGGTTGTCCAGCGTCTCCAGCCCCTTCGGCGGAGCTGCGCCCGGTCAGCGCGGATTCTGGTTCAACGTTAACGCGGAGCTGATTGTCTACGGGGCCACCGACCCCAATGCCGAAGTGACCATCGGCGGGCGGCCCATCCGGCTGCGGAAGGACGGGTCGTTCAGCTACCGCTTCGCCCTCCCTGACGGCGAGTACCAATTGCCGATCGTCGCCACGTCGCCCGACGCGCTCGAGCAGCGCTCCGCCACCCTCGACTTCACCCGCGCCAGCGCCTATAGGGGAGATGTCGGCGTCCATGCCCAGGACAACGCGCTCCGCCCGCCCTCGCCTGACAACGTCAGCTGATCCTCGCCGGCGGCAGTTCTGATTTCGGATTCAGCCCGGGGGTTCCCGGGGGTCCCGTTGCATCGGAACTGTTGAACTGCTGCACCACTCGGGAAGCGGCTCGCGTCCGGGCGGACCACGCCGCAAGCTCGCACCCCATGCGCGGATACGTCGCCCTCCTGCTCCACGCCCATCTGCCCTTCGTGCGCCATCCGGAGCACGAACGGTTCCTGGAGGAATCGTGGCTTTACGAGGCCATCACCGAGAGCTACCTGCCGCTGCTGGAAACCATCCGAGGCTGGCGACGCGACGGGATCCGTGCACAACTGACGCTCACCCTCAGTCCCACGCTCTGCGCGATGCTGCAGGACCCGCTGCTGCGCGCCCGGTACGAGCGTCATCTCGAGACGCTCATCGAACTGGCCTTTCGCGAAACCTACCGCACCCAATGGGAACCGGGATTCAGCGAGCAGGCTGGCTTCTACCACGGCCGGTTCCAGGGTCTCCTCCAAACTTGGCGGGAATCCGGCGGTGACCTGGTCCGGGCCTTCGGCGAACTGCAGGACGCCGGCCTGATCGAGATCATCACCACCGCCGCCACCCACGGACTGCTGCCCCTCCTCGCCGGCCACCCCTCATCCATCCGCGGCCAGATCCTCACCGCCCGGAACGACTACCGGCGGTGCTTCGGACGCGACCCCCAGGGCATCTGGCTGCCCGAGTGCGCCTACACCCACGGCCTCGAGTCGTTCTTGCAGGAGGCGGGACTCCGCTGGTTCACCGTCGACACCCACGGACTGCTCCACGCCACCCCGCGCCCCCGGGCCGGGGTTTTCGCCCCGATCTTCACCCCCAACGGACTCGCCGCCTTCGGCCGGGACCTCGACTCGGCCAAACAGGTCTGGAGCCGGCAGGCCGGTTATCCTGGCGACAGCCGGTATCGTGATTTCTACCGCGACATCGGCTTCGACCTCGAATTCGACTACGTCCGCACCGCCCTGCCGTCACCCGAACTGCGCGGGTTCACCGGCATCAAGTACCACCGCATCGCCACCGGCCCGACCGGGGAGAAGGAGCCCTACCGGCGCGACGTGGCCCACCGCGCCGCCGACGAACACGCCAGCCACTTTCTCGGCGCCCGCGTCGAGCAGGTGAACCGTGTGGCCGACCTCCTCGGGCGCCCGCCCCTGCTCCTCTGCCCGTACGACGCCGAACTGTTCGGCCACTGGTGGTACGAGGGCCCCGAGTTCCTCGACCTCTTCGTCAGGAAGACGGCTTGTGATCAGGATGTCTTCCGGTTGATCACGCCCTTTGGTTACCTCCGCGAACACCCCACGCAACAGGTGGCCACCCCGGCCGAATCGACCTGGGGCGAGGAGGGCTACTACCGGGTCTGGCTCAATGAGACCAACGAGTGGATCCTGCCCCATCTGGACGTGGCCATGGGCCGCATGCACAGCCTTGCCCGCCGCTTTTCCGCGCCCGATCCCCTCGCTCGCCGGGCCCTCGCGCAGGCCGCCCGGGAACTGCTCCTCGCTCAAGCCAGCGACTGGCCCTTCATCATGCGTACCGGAACCAGCCCGGCCTA
>JBBQML010000805.1:0-2767 GCA_038328885.1 Verrucomicrobiota bacterium
TGCCGCCAACGCCCCCCCCGCCCCTTGGCTACTCGGACGGTTCGCCCGTGAGCGCGGCGCTCTCCAGCCAGATCGTTTGATCACCTCCGCCAAGAGCTGGCTCTGTCACACCCAGGCGGATCGACGCGGCCCGATTCTCCCTTGGGGCAGCACGGTGGTCAGCCAGAAATGGTCGCCGCTTGAAGTTTCCCGCCAGTTGCTCGCCCATCTGCTCGCGAGCCAACAGCAGCGGCATCCCGACCAGGTCCTCTCGGGCGGTCACACCGTCGTGACCGTGCCGGCTTCCTTCGACGAGGCCGCCCGCGCGCTCACCCTTGAGGCGGCGGTCCAGGCGGGTTTCGGAGAAATCACGCTCCTTGAGGAGCCCCAGGCCGCGTTCTACGCCTGGCTGGAGGGTCAGGGCACCGGCTGGCGCAACCAGGTCCGCGCGGGCGATGTCCTGCTGGTCTGCGATGTCGGTGGAGGGACCGCTGATTTCAGTCTCATCGCTGTATCCGAAAAGGGCGGGGACCTCGCGCTCGAGCGGATCGCCGTGGGCGAGCATTTGCTGCTCGGGGGCGACAACATGGACCTCGCCATCGCGCACGCCGTGTCCGACGACCTCGCCACCGCCGGGACCCCGCTGGATGACAATCAATTCCTCGCGCTGGTGCACGCCTCGCGAGCGGGCAAGGAGGCCATGCTCAGCGATCCCACGCTGGCGGAGGTGCCGCTCTCCATTCCCTCCCGGGGCCGGCGGCTGGTCGCCACGACCCTGCGCGCCACACTGACGCGGGAACAGGTGATGCGCGTGGTGGTGGACGGTTTTCTGCCCAAGACCGGTCCAACGGATCTTCCGGTCATCCGCCGGGCGGGTGGTTTGCGCGAAGCGGGTCTGCCCTACGCGACCGACGCGGCACTCTCCAAGCATCTCGCCCGTTTCCTCACACGCGCCCGCACCAACGTCGAGTCATCACCCGCCCTGCTCGCCGCGGTCGGCGGACGGACCCGGCTCGAGCGCGCCGCCCTGCTCGTACCCGACGCGGTGCTCTTCAACGGCGGAGCCTTCAACTCCGCCGTGCTGCGGGAGCGCGTGCGCGAAATTCTCGGCTCGTGGTCTCGCGCACCCGTGCGCGAGCTTTCCGGTGCCCGGCCGGACCACGCGGTCGCCCTCGGAGCAGCCGCCTATGCCCGCCTGCGCTCCACGGGCCGCGGGGTCCGAATCAAGGCCGGCACCGCCCGGTCCTACTACATCGGCATGGAGTCCTCGACCTTGGCCGTGCCCGGCCGGCGCGCCGCGACCAAAGCCCTCTGCGTTGCTCCTCAGGGTATGGAGGAAGGCACGCGCCACGCGATCGCCGGTCAGGAATTTTTGCTCTATACGGGGGAGACCGCCGAGTTCCGCTTCTTCCATTCCGAGGCCCGCGCTGGCGACCAGCCGGGAGCACTCCTGCCCGATGCCAGCGAGTTGGAGGAGAGCGCCCGGCTGGAGGTCAACCTGCCTCCGCCCGAAGGTCACGCTCCCGGCGAGGAGGTCCCGGTGCAGCTGGAAGCGGTGGTGACCGAGCTGGGCAACCTCGAGCTCTACCTCGTGCACGCCGAATCGCGGCAACGCTGGAAACTGGAACTGAATGTGCGGATGAAGTAGGTCAGCCCGAACCCCGACCCGACTGCCGCGCCGCCTTCATGCCCCGTTTTCGCATCGGTATTGACCTGGGCACAACAAACTGCGCGATCGCGTCCGTTGCGGAAGGCGGAGTCGCGGACGGATCGGTCGTGCTGTCGATCCCGCAGGCGGAGACCGCGCACTCGCAGGGCATCGCATCCACCCTTCCGTCCTGCCTTTATCTGCCGCCGGGAGAATCAGGCCGGGATGCCTGGATTGCCGGGCGCTGGGCTCGGACCAGGGCGGCGGAGGTACCCGGGCGGGTCGTTCGCTCGGCCAAATCATGGCTGGGTCATCACGCGGTGGACCGGCACGCAAAATTTCTGCCACTCGGCTCCCCGGACCTTGCGCCTTCCGAATTGCTCAGCCCGGTTGAGGCACAGGCGGCGCTCTTGCGCACGCTCGCCGCCACCTGGAACGTCGCCCATCCAGCCGCGCCTTTGGCCGAACAGGAAGTCGCGGTCACTGTTCCCGCCTCCTTCGACCCGGTCGCCCAGCAGTTGACGCTGGAGGCGGCGCAGCTCGCGGGATTTCCCGCCGACACGCTGCTGCTCGAGGAACCCCAGGCCGCTTTCTATGCTTGGCTGGAGGCTCAAGCGGCGACGGGAGAAAACGAAGCCCCGCGGCCACTTCCAGGATTGATCGTGGGGAAACCGGCCCACGTTCTCGTTGTCGATCTCGGCGGCGGCACCACCGACTTCAGTCTCTTTTCAGTTGAGCAACGCCCCGGAAACGACCTGCCGCTCCTGCGACGCTTGGCCGTCAGCGAGCACTTGCTGCTCGGGGGCGACAATCTCGACCTGACCTTGGCCCACCACGTCGAGACGCAACTCGGACGAGGCACCGAACTGCCACCCACGGCCTTCGCTCAGTTGCTGGCGCGGTGCCGGGAGATCAAAGAGGAGGCACTCAACGGAGCCGATGGCGAGGTCGGTCCATCGAACGAACGGAGTTGGCCAATCGCGGTCGCCCGTCCGGGTGCGTCATTATTGACCGGCACCCTGAGAACCGAGATCGGAAGCAGGGAGATCGGGAGGCTCCTGATCGAGGGCTTTTTTCCTCGCGTCGGGGCGGCGGAGCGCGCGCTCCGCGCCGGCGGCGGTCTGCGGGAGATGAGATCGG
>JBBQML010000806.1:0-2767 GCA_038328885.1 Verrucomicrobiota bacterium
CGGAATCGACTCCCACGCCCCCACCCGCGTACTACCCCCTGCGCCTCGGGTGTGGCGCGCTCCGGGATACGAAAAAGGGCCGGCACCCTGAAGGAGTGCCGACCCGCAACGAGTCAACCAACCAGTCCATCAACCAGCGAAACGCGCTGGGCGCTGGATCCGCTTAGAAGCGCTTGGATACCGACATGTACCAGAAGCGCTGGCGGATATCGTGGAGGTCGCGGTCGTAGTTGTCCGCAAAGGCACCCTCTACGATCGGCGGCGGGGCGTCCGCGACATTCAGGCAACCGGCCGTCACCTTGATCTGGTACGGGAGCATGTAGGCCGCCTGGATGTCGAAGGTCAGGTAAGACTCCACCTTCCGATCCGCGGCGATTTTATCATCCAGATAGGAATCCGTGTAATTCGCATAGAAGCCGAGCTCAAGGTCCTTATAGTACCAGAACATGCTGCCATAGCCCTTGAGGCGGGGCAGGGTGCCATAGCCGAAGTCGTCCGCGGAGAAGTCACCCAGACGGTCAACACTTGACTCGCCGGGAATCTGCACCTGCTCATAAGTCAGCAGGTACTGTGAGTTGATCTCAAAGACGAGCTTGCCCCAGTCGTCGAGACCGACCTTGTCCAGCGACAGTTCGTAAGTTGCGGCGATATCGAGACCATCCAGCACGTCGGAGCTCAGGTTCAGGGTCGGGACCCTGACGGAGGTATACGTCTGTGTGATTGGGTCGAAATCAATCAGGTCGCTGTACTGACCCACACCCGGGCCACCCGTGCGGAAGTTCTGATCGACGACGTATTGCGCACTCCCGCCCGGGGTGTTCTCCCGTTCGATCCGGAAGTAGTCCATCGCGAGTTTCAGGCCGGGCACGTAGCTCGGACGGAACTCAAAACCCGCGAGGTAGTTATCCGCCTCCTGCGGCACGAGATTCGGGTTGCCCGCATTGAAGGTCGTCACCTGTTCAAACACCCCGGTATAGGGATTGTTCAGCTCGGGGTGATCCTCATGGTCGCGGGTGTACAGGTCCGAGATTGTGGGAGCCTTGAAGGACTGCGAGAACGACCCGTGGATGGTGAGCGTCTCGATTGGCTGATACCCCAGCCGGACGCCCGGCTTCGTGGTGTCACCGAAGTCGCTGTAGTCCTCGTGACGCACCGCGCCGCGGACGTTGAGGCTGTAAATGCCCGGGATCCGGTTGTCCTCGCCCACGATCGGGATGAAGACCTCGCCGTAAACCGCATTCACGTCGCGCCGCGGCCCAATCAGCGCATCCGCGGAGCCGAAACCGACCGTGTCGGCGTTCTGCGTCGCGCCGTCCGGGATGGACTCGCCCTGCTCCTCACGATGTTCGCCCCCGAAGCCCACCGCCAGCGGACCACCCGGGAGATCGATCACCTCGCCGTTCACCTTGGCATCGATGATCATCATCGTCGACTTGCCCAGTGTCAGGAGGTTCTGGCTGACGGAGTCGAGGAGGGCACCGGAGTTCGCGCCGTTGCCGAACGGGTTGAACGCCGTGGCAGGATCGGCCGAAGCCATCGCGGTCCCCAGCCGGTTCCGGCTGAGTTCGCCGCCGAGTATCTCCTCACCTGTCTCCTCACTGTAGGTGAAGCCGACTTCGTAACCCCAGGAACTCTCGGGAATCTGTCCGCGCAGCCCGCTCACGAACCGGAACGCCTCCTTGTCGATTTGCTCGGTGCGCGGACCGAGCTCGAAGGTGCGGTAGTTCCACGAGGGGATATCGACACCGAAGGGGTTCCATGCGTTGGCGGCCGGAATCGGGTAGCCAACCGTCCCGGAGCTGATCGGAGTAGGGGCGAGCTCGTTGTGTGACTTGCTCTTCGAGTAGCTCACCTCGGTGAACATCTTCACCGCGTCCTCATAGAGTTTGTACTCGCCGTTGCCGAAGATCGCCCAGCGCTCCGCGGGCCGGATGGCGGGAGTGTACAGCGGGAACGGAAACCGGTCGAACGGGTAGAGCTCCTCGGCCAACTGACCCGCGGTCGGGTTCGGGTTGTCGTGAAGATGATAATCCCCCGCCGCGAACTTCCGGCCCAGCACAGTGACACCATCCGCAGCCATGACCGGCGTGCCGGTCGCGGTGCGATTCACCGTGACGAACACCCGCGCGTCGGCCGCCGCGGCAGGGTTGTACAGGTTTCCCCCGCCAAGAGCGTCGTTGCGGACCTGCATCCTGCCCGGGTTCGAGGTGGCACTGGAGTTTGACCTGTATTCATCGGTCCGGCCCGTGACGTTCACCCGGGACCGCTCGCGGTCCTGACTGTAGAGATCGTTGGCCTTGTAGTAATTGCCACCGACCACGAACGAGCCCTTGTCGCTGCTCGTGCCGCTGACGAACGAGAACTGCTGCCTGGAGGCGTCGCGCTCCGTCGTGTTGCCGTAGTAGCCGTAGAGCTCAACGCCCTCGAATTCCTTCCGCAGGATGACGTTCACGACACCCGCGATGGCGTCCGAGCCGTAGACCGCCGAGGCGCCGTCCTTGAGGACCTCGATGCGCTCGATGGCCGCCAGCGGGATCATGTTGAGGTCGGGCTGCGAGTCCGCGAACGCGGACGAGGCAACCCGGCGACCGTTGATCAACACCAGCGTGCCGCCAGGGATGCCGCGCAGGGAGATCTGCGCGGAGCCGTCGCCGCCGTTCCCTCGGGACTCGTTGAAGTTTCCGGACCCCACCGCCGCAGGGAGCCGGCGCACCACGTCGGTGACGTTCACCGCGCCGAGCTTCTGGATTTCCACCTGCGAGAAGAC
>JBBQML010000807.1:0-2755 GCA_038328885.1 Verrucomicrobiota bacterium
GGCCAGGGACGCACGGTCGACTTCAAGAACACGATCGTGGTCATGACGAGCAACATCGCCTCCCCGATCATCCAGGAATTCGCCGTGTCCGGGGGCTCCTCACCCGCCGAGCATCAGCAGCTCGAGGACACGGTCCGCCGCGAGCTGCGCGGCCATTTCCGGCCCGAGTTTCTGAACCGCCTCGACGATATCATCATCTTCCACGCGCTCGGAAAGGCGGAGCTGACCCGCATCGTCGAGATCCAGCTTCAGCGACTCGAGAAACGGCTGGCGGCCCAGCAACTGGTGGTTCTGCTCGACGCTTCCGCCCGCGAACTCCTCGCCCGCGAGGGCCACGACCCCCAGTTCGGTGCCCGCCCGCTCAAACGCGCGATCCAGGATCTGCTCCTCGACCCGCTCGCCCTCAAGTTGCTCGACGGGGAGTTCAAACCGGGAGACCGCATCGCGGTGTCCACGCGGGACCAAACCCTCACGTTCGCCAAGGGCTGAGCTCGGGAGCCCCGCCACCCCCCTGTCCAGGCTCGACCTCCGGCTACCCGGCGGCCCACCTCATGCCCACGTGGAGCAACCCGCCCTTCCCTCGCGTCACGATCATGTTCTGCCCGAAGATGACCCCACCCAGACGTTCATCCCGACGATAGCCGGCCAGCGTGCGAAGCGGCTCCACCCCCACCACGGCGGTCGATTGGTCGGTGGTCGTCACCCGGCAGCGGGTACAGGCCTTGACGAGACGGAATTCGAACCGACCAGACCGCCATACGCCGACCCGATCCTCCATGTATGGCCCCGCACCGGCGACCACGACGTTCGGCCGGAAGCGATCCATCGACAGCGGCGGCCCTTCGACACGCCGGTTCAAGTCCTCCAGGGACTCCTCGGCGACGAGAAGCAGCGGGAACCCATCGCTGAACGCATTTTCCGCCTCCACCCCGTCCGTGGTGGTCAGATCGCTCAGGCGACGGCGACAGGGGTCGAAGCGCACCAACCGCACGTTTGTCCCGAGATACCCGCTGAACCACCCGGCGGCCTCGGGTCCTTCGTCCCAGGCCGCGCAGGCGTCGCCCCAGACCACCACCTCGCACCCAACGCGATCCCGCGCCGGCGCCAGTTCCACGTTCAACGGGGTCTGTCCCGGAGCGCGCACCTCCAGGGCGTCCTTCGTCAGGCTCGTCTCCACCAGTGCCAGGGCCGGGAACTCCCGTTGGGTCACGAACGTTCCGTCGGGCCGCACCAACATCCATTCCCGGTCCCAGGCCAACCCGCGTGACGTGAGTACGACTTCCTGCCGGGCGATGCCCCGGCAGGATTTGATGGGATACACCCGGAGGTCGGTCACCCGGAGCTCGGGACAGGAAGGCGTGGTAGGCGACATCACCCGTCATGCCAGACCAAAGCCCCCGGCGCGGCAAGCGCTGGCCGCGCTGGCCGCGCCGAAGGCACTTGACGTTCGCCGAGCCGCCCCTGCTTCCATCGGGCGTGCACCGGTCGCCTCCGCTTCGTCCACGCCACTTCGCCAGCGACAACAATTCCGGTATCTGCCCCGAAGCCTGGGCAGCGCTCGCGGAGGCGAACGATGCCCACATCAGCGGCTACGGAGACGACCCATGGACGGGGCGCGCCTGCGACTTGATCCGCGGGCTCTTCGAAACGGATTGCGAGGTTTTCTTCGTCTTCAACGGCACTGCCGCGAATGCTCTGGCCCTGTCCACCATCTGCCGTCCCTACCATGCGGTGCTCTGCCACGAGGCCGCGCACATCGAACGCGATGAGTGCGGCGCTCCGGAGTTCTTCAGCGGCGGCGCGAAACTCTGGACCCTGCCTGGGGCCCACGCACGGCTCGGACCCGCGGGAGTCGACGCTGCGATCCGTTCCCACTTTCCGCTCCATGCCTCCAAGCCCGCGGCGCTCAGTCTGACCCAGACCACCGAGGGCGGGACGGTTTACCGCCCGGCCGAAATCCAGGCCCTGGCCGAGGTGGCGCACCACCACGGCCTGAAAGTCCACATGGACGGCGCCCGTTTCGCCAATGCGGTGGTCGGGACGGCCGCCACGCCCCGCCAGTTGACGTGGGAGGCGGGGGTCGACCTGCTCAGCTTTGGGTCCACCAAGAACGGGGGCCTGTGCGCGGAAGCCATCGTGGTGTTCGATCGCCAACTGGCCCGCGAGCTGGACTACCGGATCAAGCAGGCCGGGCAGCTCGCCTCGAAGATGCGCTTCCTCGCCGCATCCTGGATCGGACTCCTCGGCACCGGGGCCTGGCTCAAGCATGCCGAGCACGCCAACGCCATGGCCGCGACCCTCGCGATGGCGCTCGTGGCGCTCCCCGGAACCCGCCTGCGACATCCCTGCGAAGCGAACGGGGTCTTCGTCGACCTCCCCCTGCCCGTCATCCAGAGCCTGCACACCCGTGGGTGGCACTTCTATGTGTTCGAGGGCGAGACCGGCTGCCGGCTGATGTGCTCGTGGGATACGCGGCCCGAGGACGTGGCCCGGTTCACCACCGACGCACGCGAACTGCTGCGGGCCAAGACCTGATGGCCCGGCTTGAGCCCGGGCGAACGGACAGGCAGGGTGGTCCCCCTTGGTCACCCCAGGCGACCCCTGGGACCGTTCCGAAGTCCAATGCAATGCGCCTAGAGCGGCAGGATCGTCCGCAGATCACGTGGGGTTTCACGCTGATCGAGCTGCTGGTGGTGATGGCCATCGTGGCCATCCTCGCCAGCCTTTTGCTCCCCGCCCTGGGCAGCGCGAAACG
>JBBQML010000808.1:0-2749 GCA_038328885.1 Verrucomicrobiota bacterium
AACTGCTCCTCGCGCGAAAGCTGAACCCGGTTCTCCAACGGCTCCAACCGCCGCTGCAACCAGCGCCGCACCTCGATGTCGTCGATGTGCATGTACTCCACCCCCACACTCCCGCAGTAGGTGTCCCGCAAGCGTTGGTGCAGTTCCCGCAACGGCATCTGGCGCCCGTTCTGGAAGGTCTTGCAGGAAACCATCCGCTCAAGTTCCGACTCCGTGAAGTTGAAGTAGGGAAGGGTAAGCTCCTCCGGCACCCGCGGCTTCTCCTGGTCCCGACGGTCGTCCACGAGGGGGTCGAACCGCGCGTTGACGTGCCCGCGGATCCGGTAGTTCCGGATCATTTGCCCCACTCGGTCCTGAAATCCCGTCAGCTTCGTGTCCTCCACCACGGTCTCGTCGCCAGCCCCCCGACCCGGGGCCTGCCCCCCAGCCCCAGCCCCCGCGGGATCGAACAGGCTCGGCACCGGTACCGTCGGCCCCAATCGGTTGAGCTCCGGCCAGGCATCCCCGTTCGTGCCCTCCCGGAAATAGGTCTGCCACTCGGGCGCCACCGAGTTGGGATCGCGCCGGTACGCCTCGAACAGTTCTTCGATGTAGGAAACGTTCGCGAAATGCGACGAAAGCGACTCGGTGATCATGGCCGGATGCAGATGGGACAACCGCGGCCTCCAGGTTGGTCGCCGGAGCCGCCTGCCGTCATCATGCCGGAACGGCCCACCACGCCGGCAACTACTTCTTTACCCACTACTGCTTTCCCCGCCCCCGGACCAAACCCCGAGCCTTGGCCGCAGCCCGGTCCCGTGCGAGGGTGGGCCCAGCCAATGTCTCGAGCCTGCTTACGCGCCGCCCCGAGTGCGATGTCCCCCCTGAACTGTGCCGCGCTGGCCCTGGCTGTGCTGTTGCTCCCCGAAACCGCCACCGCTGATGCCCTGGGACCCTCGAGTCGGCGCACCGATTGGGTGTTCTCGGAGCTGATGGTCCACCCCGCCCCCCGTGCCGATGGGCGGAACGGCGAGTTCGTGGAGTTGCATAACGCGGCGCTGATCCCCGAGGACCTGGGCGGCCACCGCCTGACCGGTGATCTCGAATTCACGTTCCCTCCCGGGACGCTCCTGCCCCCCGGCGGCTTCGTGGTCGTCGCACCCAACCCGGTCGACGTCGCCACCATCCACGGCCTCGCCGGGGTCCTGGGCGGGTTCCCCGGCCGCCTCGGGGACCGCGGGACGCTGCGCCTGTCGAACCCCGCCGGGGCCGTCCTCCTGGAGACGACCTGGTCCCCCGACGTCCCCTGGCCCGCCGCCGCGACCGGAGCCGGAGCGTCCCTCGTGCTCAGCCGACCCTCCTTCGGCGAGCGCGACCCCCGCGCCTGGTCGGCCAGCGCCCGCATCGGTGGGTCGCCCGGCCAACCCGAACCCGACGGCCAGCACCTGATCGATGCCGTGCGGTTCGGCCTCCAGGCCAGGGACGTCGCCTACGGATCCGCCCCGGGAAGCGACCGCCGCCGCGGCTTCCGGGAACTGGCCCGCCCCACCCCCGGCACCCCCAACGCCGAACTGCTGCTCCACCCGGTCGTCTTCAACGAGATCTTCTACCATCCTCCGAGCGGCGACAGCGACGAGGAGTTCGTCGAGTTGTTCAACCGGGGTGACGCCGCGGTCGACCTGGGCGGCTGGCGGTTCGTGGACGGCATCGAATTCGAGTTTCCACCACTCACTGCGCTCGCTCCGGGAGGCTACCTCGTGGTCGCCCGTCGACGTGACCGCCTGCTGGCCAACCATCCGAGCCTCGCTTCCGACCTCGTGCTGGGCGACTTCCGGGGCAGTCTCTCGAACCAGGGCGAGCGCCTCGCACTCGCCCAACCCGAGCACGTCCTCTCACTCGGGCCCGCCGGAGAACCGATCACAAACCGCGTCTGGACGGTGGTCGCGGAGGTCACTTACCACGATGGAGGACAGTGGGGGCGCTGGTCGGACGGCGGGGGCAGCAGCCTCGAGTTGCGTGACCCGCGCAGTGACCCACAGGAACCTTCGAGCTGGGCGGACAGCGACGAATCGGCCAAGGCACCGTGGACCACCATCGAGGCCACGGGACGGCTCGACCTCGGCTCCGGCGCCGTGGATCAATTGCAGGTCCTCAGTCAGGGCGAAGGATCATGGCTCGTGGACGATGTCGAGGTCCTCGGCCCCGCTGGGAATCTGGTCATCAACAGCACCTTCGACACCGGCTCCGTGCGCTGGGTCATGGAAGGCACACTGGACCGGTCGCGCTGGGAACCCACCGAGGGTGCCGGGGCGCTGGGAGCCCTCCGCGTGGAGGCTGTCGCCCGCGGCGACACCGGGGCGAACCGCATCCGCACCGCGCTGGCCCCCGGGCTTGCGCCCGGCAACACCGCCACGCTTCGCGCCCGCGTCCGCTGGCTCCGCGGCCACCCGGAACTCCTCCTCCGCCTCCGCGGCAACCACCTCGAAGCGGCGGGCCAACTCACCCTGCCCACCAACCTCGGCACCCCAGGCGCCCCCAACAGCCAATCGACACCCAACGCCGGCCCCGCACTCTCGGACCTCAATCACGCCCCCGTCCTTCCTTCCGCAGGAACCGCGGTCGTGATCACCGTTCGGGCCGCCGACCCCGACGGCCTCCGTGGCCTGACCCTCCGTTACCGCGCCGACCCCGCGACCGCGACCACCGACGTCCCCCTGCTCGACGACGGGGCAGGAGTGGATGCCCGGGCCGCGGACGGGATCTTCACCGG
>JBBQML010000809.1:0-2742 GCA_038328885.1 Verrucomicrobiota bacterium
CATCTCGTGGGTGACGGCCTTGCCGATATCGTGCAGCAGCCCGGAACGCTTGGCGGGCTCGACCGGAAAGCCGAGTTCCGCAGCCAGCAGGCCGCACAGATGGGCCACCTCGATGGAGTGATCGAGGATGTTCTGCGAGTAGCTGTGACGGAACCGCAGGCGGCCCAGCAACCGGGTGGTGTCCACATGGAGGGGCGCCAACCCGAGCCGCGCCACGGCCTCCCCGCCGAGCCGGAGAATGGTGTCCGCCATCTCGCGTTCGACCGCCGCGACCACCTCTTCGATGCGCGTCGGGTGAATCCGTCCATCGGCGATCAACCGCGCCATGGCGTCCCGGGCGATCGCGCGGCGGACGGGGTCGAAGCCCGAAATCACCACCGCGTTGGGTGTGTCGTCGATGAGAACGGTCACCCCGGTGGCGGTTTCGAAGGCGCGGATGTTGCGGCCCTCGCGGCCGATGATCCGTCCCTTGATCTCGTCGCTGTTGATCGCGATCGAGGTGGTGGTGCTCTCGAAGGTGTACTCGCCGGCATACCGCTGGACCACGGTGGCGAGGAGATGGCGGGCCTTCTCCTCGGCATGAAGCTTGGCTTCGTCGAGCAGGTGGCGGGAGAGGTCGCTGGCGTCGCGGAGCGCGTCCTCGCGGGCCTGTTTGAGGACGAGTTCACGGGCCTCCTCCGGGGTCAGGCGACCGATGCGGGAGAGCTCTGCCTGGGCCTGGGCGCGGGCTTGCTCGAGGGCCGCGGCCCGCTGATCGAGCGCCTCCAACTGCGTGCGGAGTTCGTCGTCGCGACGCCGAAACCGATCCTCGTCCGCGGCCAGCCGTTCGAGCTGCTGATTGACCAACCGCTCGCGTTCCGCCACGCGCTGCTCGGTGGCTTCGAGTTCGAGGCGACGCCGAAGGTGGGCCTGCTCGGCCTGTTCGCGAAGTTTGAGGGTCTCCTCGTTCGCGATCAACCGGGCCTCCCGGATCAGCGCTTCGGCCTCCCTGCGCGCCTCGCCCACGATCGTCTCCGCGCGTTTGTCGATCTCGGCATGGAGCCGACGGCTCTCCCGCTGGTGCCGGACAACCAGCAACACCGCCCCGGCAGCGAGGAAAGCGGTGCCGCCCAACAGGAGGTTCGCGTACGTGGACGGGTCCATCATCAAGGCCGCGGCGTCATGCTCGAGTGCAGCAAGAGGCTCGGGGTCACGAGCAAATCCAGGTTTGAGTCGTGGGGTTCGTGGGGCACATCGACCACGACTTGATCGTCGAAGGCCACGCCCCAGCGACGGGCGTGCCGAGCCCGGACCAGGATCCGATCATAGAACCCACGACCCCGGCCCAGGCGCCATCCCCGTCGGTCGAAGGCTAGGCCGGGGACAAGAACCAAGTCCAGCCGTTCCCAGTCCACCGCCGGCGCCGCGGCCGGCGGCTCCGGGACGCCGAAGGGCCCCTCCACCAATTGGCCGTTCGCAGGCACGAGTGCCGGCTCGTATTCCGCTCGCGCTGCCGCCCAACGGGGCAGACAGACCACTCGATCGCGCCCCGCGGCGGCCTCCCCCCCCAGCGCAGGTCGGAGGTCGGGCTCGGTCGGAAGCGGGTGATACCCGAGGATCGCACGGGCGGCCAGAAAGTCTGGTTGGGCGAGGAGCCGTGTGCAGATGGCCTCGGATTCGGCCAGGAGCCGGGCCGGATCGGCCGCCCGAAGGCGCTCACGCAGTTCCCCCCGGAGCGCGCGCTTGAGCTCGATGACGTTGGTCATCCGGGGGGAGGGGTGGGCGGCCGGGCGGCGTCGAGTTGAGCCCGCCACTGCTGCAGCCGGTCCTGGACCTTCTTCTCGAAGCCCTGGGCGGTGGGTTCGTAGTACCGCCGGGCGGCCCCGAGATGGTCCTGCGCCACGAAGTGCCCCGGGTGGTTGTGGGCGTACTCATACCCCACCCCGTGCCCAAGCGTGGCTGCGCCGCGATAGCTCCCGTCGCGAAGGTGCTCCGGCACGGGGAGCGTGCGGCCCTGCCGGACGTCCTCCAGGGCGGCGTCGATGGCCACCACCGAGGAATTGCTCTTCAACGCGGCGGCCAGGTAGATGGTCGCCTCCGCGACCGGGATCCTGGCCTCCGGCCAGCCAACGAATTCGGCCGTCTGGTGGGCGGCCACGGTGACCACCAGGGCCAATGGATCCGCCAACCCGACATCCTCCGCGGCGAGGATCATCAACCGCCGGGTGATGAACCGCGGGTCCTCCCCCGCGTGGATCATCTTGGCCAGCCAATAGAGCGCAGCGTCCACGTCACTGCCCCGCACCGACTTGATGAACGCCGAGATGGTGTCGTAGTGCGCATCGCCGTCGCCATCGTACACGATCGCCTTCTTCTGAATGCACTGCTCGGCGACCGCGAGGGTGAGGTGAATGGTGCCATCCGGCTCCGCCGGAGTGGTGATCGCGGCGATCTCCAGCGAGTTCAGCGCCTTGCGGGCGTCGCCGTCGGACATGCGCGCCAGGTGGCGCAACGCCTCGGGTTCGGCGCGGATGCGCTGGTGGCCAAGTCCGCGCTCGGCGTCGGCCAGGGCCCGCTCGAGCAGCGCGAGAAGATTCGCCTCCGACAACGGCCGCAGCTCGAAGATCTGCGAGCGGGAAACGAGCGGCGCGTTGACGAAGAAAAACGGATTGTGGGTGGTGGCCCCAACGAGCCGAACCACGCCGGCTTCGACGTCGGGGAGCAGGACGTCCTGCTGGGCCTTGTTGAAGCGGTGGATTTCGT
>JBBQML010000810.1:0-2741 GCA_038328885.1 Verrucomicrobiota bacterium
GGGCGCCTGCTTGATGAGGGTCAGCGGGCCATGGTCCACCCGCCGATACAGCCGGTACTCCTTGGTGCCGGGCGTCAGGGTGATGACAATCCCCGGACCCACCACCTCACCGCCGTCGCCACCCGGCCGCGGGTCATGGGAACCGTTGCACCCGCGGATCTTTTGACCCGCCGTCGCTGCTGCCGTCGCCTCCCGCCGCGTCAGTTCCCGGCAATCGTACCGCGCCACGAACGAGAGTTCGCGGATGGTGGAGGCCTTCGGCGCCCGCACCGTGTTCACCAGCTCATACTCCGAGGTCGCGCCGGAATCCGATCCTACCTGGGCGTAGAACGGGATGAACCCGGCGTCCACCTCCGTCCGGAGCGCTTGCCATTCCAGTTCCACCACGTCCGCACCCTGCTCGAAATAGGCGCGGGCGATGTAATTGGAGGCCGGGCCGGGAGCCCGCAGGTGGAGCTCGGCCCATTCGATCTCCGGACGGCTCCGGCGGACGAGGAATCGGTAGTACGCGAGCGAATCGTCCTGCCGCCCCGGGTCTGGCACGTCCCGCACCTCCTCCCCGCGGAGCGAGGGCACACAACAGGTGACCCGGATCGTTCCCGTGGGCGCGTCCGGTCCGGTTCGGTCCCGCAACACCCCGAACGCGGGCGCGCTGTTGGCCGAGAAGTTGCCGCCATCGCACGCGCCATCGTCCACCGCCCGCACGGTGTACCAGTAGGTCCGGCCGTAGTCGGCCGGGGCGCTGGGCGACGTGGGACCTAGGTCCAGGTGGGTTCCGTGGGTCCGGCCGGGGACGTGGGCGATGGGCCCGGCGATCCGCTGGGGCGCCAGGGGGATGCCGCCGAATTTCTGGACGTCGGCGGGCGAAGCCCAGCGGTAGACGTGGTAGCTCACCACGCGCTCGGCGACGTTGGTCTCCTGCAGCCAACGCACCCGCAGGGCCTGCCGGGTCAAGCCGGCGTCGAAGGAGTAGTCGTTCGAGACCTGCACGCCCCGGGGCGCGTCCGGCGCCACCCGGTCGCAGACCGTCACCATCACCCCGGGCGAGGCCAACCCATCGCGCCCCAGGACATCCCGCGCGGTGACGAAATAGTAGTACTGCGACCCGTTCTCGAACGGCACCCCGCCCGCCGAGTAGCGGCCGTTGTCGTCGGCCAGGAACACGGTCGCGGGGTCGGTCACGAAATCCCCCACCGTCGCCGCGTCGTAGTCGCGGTTCTTCACGACCGGCAGATCGTGGACGCGGCGGACCGCCGGATGGCCGGCAGCCAGCAGGCGGAGGGCGGCACCCGTTGGCGGGGTGGTGTGAAAGCCCTGCCCCTCGGCGTAGGCGCGGGTGACGCGGTAGACGTTGAATCCATGGTTCAGCAGGGTGAGGCGTCGCAGGTTCGCCGCGGTGGCCCAGCGGAGTTTCACGTTGAGGTCGCCGCGGGCGTCGGACTCCGGCACGCGCACCAACGGGCCCGGCGCAGGCAGGATCACGGGGTTCCCCGCTTCGACGGTCACACGTCCCACCACGCCGAGGTCGAGGCCGGTCGCCTTGTCGTGTTCACGGATCTCGAAGGTGGTCTTGCCGGGGCCCAGTGGTTCGGCGTGGGCGTAGCCGAGACAGAAATTCAGGCCAGGGTGCAGGCGTGCCAGCAGGACCAGATTGTTCAGGTTCTCCGGGTCTTCCACCGACCCGCGGAGGACCGCGGAGAGCTTGGGGGCCAGTGGGCCGGCGGGGGGGCGGAGGGCCGCGAAGAGGTTGTCCACGCGCTGCTCCAGAGCCGCGAGATCATCGCCGAGTCCCGCCGCGCGTTGGAGGAGGGCGTGGATGACCGGTGGTTCGAATTGCAGCCCGGTGACGGCGCGCCGCTCGTAGTTGCCCGGGGTGCCCGGATCACCCGGCTTGGCGTACACCGCGTAGTTTCGCCCCAGCGCGAGTTGCTGGTCGGTCGCCACCCAGAGCAGATAGGCCCACGCCCGCCCCTGGGTGTCGGTGGTCGGGGTTCCGACCACGAACAGGGTGTCGGGCAGAAATTGCGGCGCCTGGGCGGGAACCCGCCCGCTGCCGGCCAGGGCCAGGCACGCCAGGATCAGCCACGCCAACCGCCAACCCGCCGGCGGGGGGACTGCCCCGGGGGCGGGAGACTTCCGTTGCGGTATCTGCCGGGAACTCATGTGACGCCTAAAAATCCACATCCCAGGATCCATTCCGGTATTCGAGCCCGAGGGACTTGGAGAAGCTGATGCAGAACGGGCACCAGCCGATCTCGCCGCTCAGCTTCCCGGTACCCTTCAGCCGCAAGCCGTCGGCGTTCTTGACCCCCACGAGCTTGATCTCGCCGCTGACCGAGACGATGCAGAGCACCGACCCCGAGGCGCCGAGAAGCATTTTCCCGACGAAAGTCGGACCTTCGAGGAAGAACCCGGCACCCGCCCCGACACCGGCCGAGACTTCGAAGAAGCAGGTCGCGGGGATACCGAGCAGGGCTTCGGAAATCGGGATCCACACCTCGGCGTACCCGTAGGCGCCCGTGAAGGTGGGGGAGGGCGTGCCGAGAATCCCCTGCACGTCCTGGTCCCAGAAGAACGGGTCGAGCGTGCAGGTCTGGCCGAAGAAGATGCCCCCCATTCCCTCGTACTTGTTGATCGCCACCCGCGCCCCAGCGCTGAAGTAGTTCTCGATCAACCCGAAGCCCATCGAGGCTCCCAGGTACTTGATCTTGAAGGCCTCGAAATTGATGTCGCCCTTGACC
>JBBQML010000811.1:0-2738 GCA_038328885.1 Verrucomicrobiota bacterium
GGAGGCACGAAGCGCTCGTGCCAGGCGCATTGCGGCCTCCTTCCCTGCTTGTCGGTGGTCAGGTTCACGTCGGGACCAACGGCCATGCACCTTGATGTCAGCTCTGTTTTCGCGTGTTTCGCGTGTTTCGCGGTCAACCCCAAGACTGCGAAGCCGGGGCTGCGCTGACCGGCTTCCCGAACTGACCCCCTGAGCCCTCATCTCCTCGCCTCGCCCCGCCATGATCGCAACCCCTGAATCCCTGGAACCCCACAGTTCGACCCCGCTGCCCCGCAGCCGGCGGGTTTACCTGGCCGGCACGCTGCATCCCGGCGTGCAGGTGCCGATGCGCGAGATCGAGCTCTCCCCGACGCAGGCCATGGAGGGGCGGGTCGAAGCCAACGAGCCGGTGCGCGTCTATGACACCAGCGGTCCCTGGGGAGACCCGGGCTTCTCCGGGAGTGTGGAGGAGGGATTGCCACCGGTGCGTCGTGAGTGGATCCGGCGGCGGGCGGACGTGACCGAATACGAGGGTCGTGAAGTGAAGCCGCAGGACAACGGGTATCTCTCGCGGCAGCATGCGGAGTACGCGAGTCGGGCCGAGAAGAACCGGCTGGTGGAATTTCCCGGGCTCAAGGGAGCGCGGCGTCGGCCGCTCCGGGCTTCCGCTGGTCATCCGGTGACCCAGCTCTGGTATGCGCGCCAGGGCGTCATCACGCCGGAGATGGAATTCATCGCGCTCCGGGAGAACCAGGGACTCGATGCAGCCCGGTTGTCCGCGGCCGGCACGGCGCGGAACGAACTGGGCCACCGTCACCCGGGCTCCCAGGAGATCGCGCAGGGCGACCCGCAGTCGCCGTACACCCCCAGTGTCTTCCGGCGTTTTCCCCAGCGCATTCCCCAGGTGATCACGCCGGAATTCGTGCGTGAGGAAGTGGCGGCTGGCCGCGCGATCATCCCGGCGAACATCAACCACCCGGAAGCGGAACCGATGATCATCGGCCGGAACTTCCTGGTGAAGATCAACGCGAACATCGGCAACAGCGCCGTGGCCTCCAGCATCGAGGAGGAAGTGGAGAAGATGCGCTGGGCGACCAAGTGGGGCGCGGACACCGTCATGGACCTCTCGACGGGGCGGAACATCCACGCGACGCGCGAGTGGATTCTGCGCAACTCACCGGTGCCTATTGGCACGGTCCCGATCTATCAGGCCCTGGAGAAGGTGGGTGGAAAGGCGGAGGACCTGTCCTGGGAGATCTTCCGGGACACCCTGCTCGAGCAGGCGGAGCAGGGGGTGGATTACTTCACCATTCACGCGGGCGTGCTCCTGCGGTTCATCCCGCTTACCGCCCGTCGCCTCACCGGGATCGTGAGCCGGGGCGGATCGATCCTGGCCAAGTGGTGCCTCGCGCATCACCAGGAGAATTTCCTCCACACCCACTGGGACGAGATCTGCGAGATCATGGCGGCGTACGATGTGAGCTTCAGTATCGGCGACGGCCTCCGGCCGGGGTCGATCGCGGACGCCAACGACGAGGCGCAGTTCGGTGAACTGCAGGCGCAGGGTGAACTGACCACGCGTGCGTGGGCCCATGGGGTGCAGGTGATGAACGAGGGCCCGGGGCACGTGCCGTTGCACCTCATCGAGGAGAACATGGCCAGGCAGCTCGAGTGGTGTCACGAGGCGCCGTTCTACACGCTGGGGCCGCTCACCACCGACATCGCGCCAGGGTACGACCATCTCACGAGCGGGATCGGGGCGGCGATGATCGGGTGGTATGGGTGCGCAATGCTCTGCTACGTGACGCCGAAGGAGCACCTCGGCCTGCCGGACAAGAAAGACGTCAAGGACGGGGTGATTGCGTACAAGATCGCCGCCCACGCGGCCGACCTGGCGAAAGGGCATCCCGGCGCGCAATACCGTGACAATGCGCTGAGCAAAGCCCGGTTCGAGTTCCGCTGGGAGGACCAGTTCAACCTCAGTCTGGACCCGGTGACGGCCCGGGAGTTCCACGACGCGACCCTGCCGCAAGAAGGGGCCAAGACCGCCCACTTCTGCAGCATGTGCGGCCCGCACTTCTGCTCGATGAAGATCACCGAGGACGTGCGCAAGTACGCCGCGGAGCAGGGCATCGCCGCGGAGGCCGCGCTGGCGCAAGGCCTGGAGGCCAAGGCGAAGGAGTTCGTGGAAAAGGGCGCCGAAGTCTACTCGGCAGGCTAGCAGCCCTTTGAAAAAGTCGGGCAGCCGCCCGGACCAACGCGAAGGAGCCCCGAAAAGCCAATGAAGGCGCCGTGTCACCACGGTGACTACGGGACAGGCTGCCAATGAAGGCGCCGTGTTACCACGGCGACTACGGGACAAGGCTGCCAATGAAGGCGCCGTGTTACCACGGTGACTACGGGACAGGCTGCCAATGAAGGCGCCGTGTCACCACGGCGACTACCGGACAGGTTAGTACTGCGTGGTCGCCTCGTACTCCTCGATGGCGCGCGGGAATTGGTCGCCGGTCAGTTCCGCCTTGAAGCGGATGTCCCCTTGCGCGGTCGTCTTGAGGATGAGGCGCCACCTGGCCTCCGCCTTGGGGGCGAGCACGGGCAGGAGATCGGTGGTCACGCTTCGATCCACGGCTTGTACCGCGGTGGTCCCCGTGCCGCTGAGGAACTCCTGTCCGTCCGGGACCTGGCAGATCACGCGGATCTGCCTCAGTGGAGCGGTGCCCTGGTTGAGGACCCGGATTTCGTACGTCACCGGGTTGCCC
>JBBQML010000812.1:0-2735 GCA_038328885.1 Verrucomicrobiota bacterium
ACGCTGTGGGTGGCTTCCGGCGCCGGACTCCACCGCCTGTTCGACGGCTCCTGGTTCGTCCTGGCGGACGAGGAGGGACTCCCCGCCACCGGGGTGTTCGCAGTCATGGAGGACGGGTCGGGCCACCGCTGGGCCGGGACGTCCACCGGGCTGATGGCCTTTGATCCCCTCGCGGATCCCGATCCGCCACTGGCGGCCATCGCCAGCGCGGACCTCCCGGAACGCGCGGGGGACACGCGGGCTCTCTTCGTCGTGGGCGGAGTGGACCGCTGGCGCTTCGCCCCGGCCGGACGACTGCTCTTCTCCTGGCGTCTCGACAACAGCCCCTGGGCAGGCTGGCGCCCGGCCGGCGGCATACCGTTCACCAACCTGGCCGCCGGCACCCACACCTTCGCCGTCCGTAGCATGGACCCGAGCGCCAACGTCCAGTCCTCCCCGGCCACGTTCGAGTTCACCGTCGCCCTGCCCTGGTTCCGTGATCCACGGCTCGTGGCGTCCTCGGTCGGACTGGCGGTTTTGGCCGTCGCCCTCGGCATCCAGGCATTCCTCAGCTACGTCCGCTTGAAGCGCAGCTACGCCGAAGTGGGACGCCAGGTCGCGGAACGGTCCGCGGCCCTTGAAAAGGCCAACACCGAACTCCTGCACAGTCAGAAGATGCGGGCGCTCGGCACCCTGGCCGCCGGGGTGGCCCATGACTTCAACAACCTGCTCTCGATCATCAAGGGGTCCGCCCAACTCGCCGAAGGTCAACTCGACGATCACGACCGCGCCCGTCAGCGACTCCAGCGGATCAAGACCGCCGTCGACCAGGGCGCGAGCCTCGTCAAGGCCATGCTCGGCTACAGCCGTGGTGCCGCAGCCCCGCGCACCCTGGTGAACGTCAACCTAACCGTACGCCGCGTCATCCGCCTGCTCGAGGAGCGCCTCCCAGGCCGGTTGGAGTTCACGCCCCCCGAACAACCCATCCCCCCGGTTCTCACCTCCCCGGAGATGCTCCAGCAAATCTTCCTGAACCTGGTGGAAAACGCCGACGAAGCCATGGACCGCCGCGGTACGGTCCGGCTCACCGTGGAGCTCCGCGAAACTCCCCGCCCGGATTCCATCCTGAAGCCCGTCCCGGCCCCCCGCTATGTGGAGGTGGCCATCATCGACCGGGGGGCCGGCATTCCGGCGGACCTCCTGTCCCAGATCTTCGAACCGTTCTTCACCACGAAGGGCTTCAGCAGTCGCCGGGGCACCGGACTCGGCCTCTCGATGGTCTACGAGTTCGCCAAGGAACTCGGCGCCGGCATCGCCGTAAGTTCCACCGTGGGCCAGGGCAGCAGCTTCCACGTCGCACTCCCCGTCGGCGTCGCCCCCGCGGCAAACCTCCACCCCCCTCCGCCCGACTGACCCACCGTGCTCATCAGCCCTGACCGCGAGGAGCATTCATGGCTTGGGCATCCGGCCGCGGGCCTCGGGGACCCACTTCTGCAACTGTTGAATCCGCGCCTCGTCCAGGGGGTGGGTCCTCAGAAACCATGGGGTGCTCGAACCTCCCCCGGACTGGTTGAACGCCGCAAACCGCTGCCAGAAGGCGACCGAGGCTGCGGGATCATACCCGGCCTGAGCCATGTACAGCAGGCCCATGTAGTCGGCTTCCGACTCGTTCGCCCGGCTGTGCGGCAGCGCCACCCCCACCTCGGAGCCAACCCCGTAAACCTGACTGAAGACCGGCCCCCAACTCGCGTACTTCGAAGCCCCAAGCAAGGCGCCGGCCCCAGCCCCGACCGCCTGCTGGGCTTTGGCATAGCTCATCCGTTCACCGCCATGGCGGGCGACCGCGTGCGCCACCTCATGCCCTAACACGGTCGCCAATCCCGCCTCGTCTTTCGTGATCGGCAGGATTCCCGTGTACACTCCCACCTTGCCCCCGGGCAGGCAGAAGGCGTTCGCTTCCTTGCTCTCGAACACCACGAACTCCCATTGGGCATCGGCCAGCGGAGCCACCGCCGCGATTCGCTTCCCCACCTTCGCCACCAGCGCAGTGGCCGCCGCGTCCTTCGAAATGGGCACTTCCTGCTTCATCTGGTCGAAGGCCGTGAACCCCATCTTCATCTCCTCCCCCGCACTGTGAAAGTTGAACGACTTCCGGCCGGTCTCCGGCACGGTGTAACAGCCGGTCAACAGCAGTCCTGCCAAAGCCAACAGCGTCAGGCGGCTCACGTCGAAGCTCATAGCTCATTAGTACGAGGACCCTGCGCCATCCTCAACGCCGAAAAGGAGGATTGTCCCATCCGGCCCCCTATCCTAGGTTCGAACCGCTGTCGGGCGAACCCTCGGTCAAGGCGTCCCTTCCCGGCGTCCTCCCCCCGGGATTACCCGACCGCACCGTCGTCATCACCGTCACCGTCACCGGCCTCGTCGCCGTCAACGTAACCGCCACCACCGCCCTCGTCCCGCATGCTCGTGCATCTGCTCAAGTCCAAGATCCACCGCGCCACCGTCACCGGGGCCAGCATCAACTACGAGGGCAGCCTCACGATCGACGAGGATCTCATGGAAGCGGCGGAGCTTCAGGCGTACGAGCGAATCCTCTGCAGCAACATGGCCACCGGCGCCCGCTGGGAAACTTACGTCATCAAGGGCGCCCGGGGGTCGCGCGTCATCGAGCTCAACGGTGCCGTGGCTCGCCTGGGCGGTCCCGGCGACCTGATTACCATCATGGCCTTCACGGAAATCGACCACGTCCGCGC
>JBBQML010000813.1:0-2735 GCA_038328885.1 Verrucomicrobiota bacterium
GAGATCCAGGACATCGCGTCCGCGCAGGAAGCGGTCGAGTGCCCCGTTGGCATCGGGTGCGGCGGCCTCGGTGAGGGCTGGGTCCGTGGAGTGTTGGGCGAAGTGCCCCAGGAGCCGATCGCGATGCCAGGCGGGGTCGGAGTCGGTGGAAGCGTCGGCAAAGGGCGAATGGGAATCGGTCGGGAAGCTGGTGGGCGTGGGGGATGGGGGCGAGAGACGTTCGAGGGTGGCGCTCAACCACACGGAGAACGGTTGCTCGAATTCGACGTCGCAATCCTGGCGGGGATGGATGCGCTGGCCCCCCAGTGCTTCCAGGCGGGAGTCCAGATCCTTGCCGAACTGGCAAAAGCGCGGGTAGTTGGTGTCGCCCAGGGCGAGACGGAGAATCGGACATTCTCGAGGCGGGGCGCCTCGGGGGTTCGGAGGGACTGCCAGAATCCCTTGGCATTGTCCGGCGGATCGCCATCGCCTTAGGTGCTGGCGATGACGAGAACGGCCGATTCTGCGGCGATCTGACTGGGCTAGACCTTGGCGAGGTCGTGGATGACAGGGGCAAAGCCGCGTTGGGAGGCCGTCTTGGGGATTCGTTTCGCGAGCTTTTCGGCTTTGCCGGTCTGGGAGCCGACGAGAACGGCGAGGGGCGTCAGCGTGGGGGGAGGCGGGGATGGAGTGGTGACCGAAGCGGGAACGGGGGCGTAGGAGAAAAGGCCCGCGAGAAAGCCGTTCAACCAGGCGCGCTGTTCGGGCGTGAATGGCGCGGAATCGGGGATGACGGGGACGAAGCGGGGAGGCGTCATGGTGTGAAGACGTCCTGGAGTTGGCGGAGTTCGTGCCGGCCCGTGAACGCAGCGAAGGATTCTCCGGGAGATCGGCGGGCCAGGTAGGCGTTGAGAATGTGTTCGAGAAGTCCGGGGAGGTCTGAGAAGGGAATCCCCGAAAAGACCTGACGCCCGATGGCGGACTCGGTTCCGGCGCCACCGCCGAGGACGACGTGATAGCCTTCCCCGGAGGTTCCGCCGAAGTCGACTTTCACACCCTGGAGTCCGATATCACCGATGTAGTGCTGGGCGCAGGAGTTCGGGCAACCGGTGAGATGAAGGTTGATCGGTTGGTCGAGCGGAACCCGCCGGCCAAGGTGCTTTGCAAGAGCGACGCCGTGTCCCTTATCGGTGGCGGCCCGTTTGCAGCCCGTGCTTCCGGAGGTCAGTGCGAGTTGACGGGCATCCTCGGGATGGATCTCGACGTAGGGTTGGGTGGGATAGAGTTGGCGCAGGACGGAGGATCGTCCGGTGCGGGTATTGGTATGCCATTGGGCGCTGGTGCCCCGACCTGTGAGGGAACCAGGGGGTACTGCTCGTCCGTGGCCTCCGGCGTCGGCCTGGGTTGCTCAAAGATGAAGCGCGCGAGTCCGTCGGTTGTGAAGAAACGGCCGTCTGAGAAAAGGCGACGTTCACTGGGGGGGTAAGGATGTCTTGAGACCCGTGGGACCTTTAGGTTCCATTTGTGGGCTGGCGTGCTCCCGGGCGTCCGACTCACTCCAAGGCCATTGGATCCCTCCCGAATCCGCGAGGTGTCCGTAGCCCTGAATGCCGGTGATGTCGCAGGGTCGGCCCCGGGAGAGTTCCTGGAGTTTCACGAAGGCGGCGGCCGGGTTGGTCCACTGTTGGAACCACGCGCCGCAACCCCAGGCCTCTCCGATCAGCCGGAAGATGGCGAAGTCGGAGAGTGCTTCGCCGGGGGCACGGGCAACCCGCTGGACGCATCCTATGCGTCGTTCGGAGTTGATGAATGTCCCTTCCTTCTCACCCCAACCGGCAGCGGGAAGGATCAGGTGGCAGTGGCGAGAAGTGCGAGGATCGGGGTGTAGGCGCCGAAGGCGAGGACTTCACGGCTGAACCAGGAACGACGCCAACCGAGGAACGAGCGCCAGGCGCGCAGGTGTTGGCCGAGGTGGCTGGTCGCGATTGCGAGGCTGGCGATCTGAAGCAGCAGCGCGCCCTGGATGGCTGCGGAGGAAGCGGGGTTGCCGGGACCGGCTTGCAACGAGGCCGCCGTGAGGACGCCCACCGAGAACTGACTCAGGACCAGGAACAGATTGAGCGGCGAATGGGCCTGCGCAGGGACGGCATGGGTGCGGTCGGCGGCGGCGAGTGGCTGGATGCGTCCCGATCGGGAGAGATAACGTGTGGTGGGAGGGGTGAAGGAGGAATCCGGTGCGTCGGGGATGAGTCTTGCAACGATGGCCTCCGCCGCCTTGGGCGCAGGGTGGCACTGATCGGCGCGGTTTCCACGAGAGCGACGCGAATGGCTGCATTCGGGCAACCCTGAACACAGGCCGGCGCTTCGCCGCTGGCGAGACGGTCGTGACACAAATCACATTTCCGTACAATGCCCAGACGTTGGGAGTACTTGGGAACCTCGTAGGGACACATCAGGGTGCAGTAACTGCACCCGATGCATTGATCGTCGAGGTGACGCACGATGCCGGTGTCGGGATCTTTTTCGTACGCGAGCACGGGGCAACCGTTGAGACATGCCGGGTCGACGCAGTGATGGCACGCGGTGGTCACGTGCTGAAGGGCTGTGGTCGACTCCGGCGGCTTCGTCGCCTCGAGCCGAAGGTCCGGAGGTTGGTCGAGCAGGAGACCCACCGATCTCCAGGTTTCGCCCTCCTCCAGGCCGTTGAGGGAATGGCACGCGGTGACGCAGGCCTTGCAGCCGGAGCAGGCATCGAG
>JBBQML010000814.1:0-2734 GCA_038328885.1 Verrucomicrobiota bacterium
CCCGGCCGCGCTGCCATTTCTATGGACCTGAGCGGGCGCGATAGAACTCAAACGAGGGGATCGGATCGCGGAGGGGGCGGTATTCGAACGGTGCCCGGTTGGTCTCCAGGGGTGACCATTCACGCAGGTCACCGCTCGATTCGAGGACATAGGGGCTGTTGAGCGTGCCTTCGAGGCGGACAACTCCGTCCATGCTGAGTTGAAGGCTCGGCGCGCCTGCGACGAATCGGCTCCCCGGGATGGGACGTTCCAGCCGTCCGTCCGGCAGGCTCCATCCTACGGCGCCGTGATTCGGGCTGCCTTCGCCCTTGAAGATCGCCTCAACGTAGTATCGTCGCCCGGCCTGCAACCGGATTGGGAGGGACTCCTGGTCGTTGTAGTAGTCCCACTGTCGTGGATTCACCCAGTACGGGCACTCCGCAATGATCCGAGCGTTGGCCGGATTGTCGTCGGTGCTCAGAAGGAGTCGTCCGGCATCATCCGCGGCGATGTAAAAGGTGTAGGAGCCGGTGACTGGAGGGGTGAGGAACCCCCGCAGCCGAGCGCCTGTGTCGTCACCGATGCTCGGGATTTCGAGGAGATTGCGGGTCGAACTGGCTGCGGGCGACGCCGGGAAGTTGGTGGCGTTGATCAGGTAGGCGACCAACCGACCGTAGCTCCGGTCGAATCGTTCGAAGCGAATGCCCTCCGCAGGCTGCGCTTCGGCTACCAGCTCGACCTGACTCGCCCAACTCCACACGACGCCGTCCGCGTTGCTGATCCGACAAACGTATTTTCCAGCAGTTTCCAGGCCGAGACTGGCCAGCCGTAGGCTGGGAAGCGTCCCGCCGTCCGAGAGTGGAACGTCATCCCGGTGCCATTGATAGGCCAGAGGGCTTCTGCCTGCGGCTGCGACGGTCAGGGTGACCGATTCTCCGGGGTTGGCCTTGATCGATGTCGGCTGACTGGTGACCACAGGGGCGACGGGCGCACCACGAACGAGCGCAAGATCTCGGAACCTCGCCGTGGCCGGAGCAGTGCCGCTGTCCGGGTGATTGCACACGGCCATTCCAACGAAGGCTGCGCGGGAGAGCCGAGTCGTCAACTGGCTCCCCATCTGCTCCCAGACGATGCCATTGGTGCTGCTCATCGGGTGAAGGGTGTTGCCGATCCGGACGAGCCGCACCCAAACGTCGGGGTAGTCGACCCGGGTGAAGGAGCCCTGAAGGTAAACGGCACTCGGAAACGTGTCCGAGAGTCGCGCCGTGAACATGTAGCGACCCCACCCGGCCTCCCGCGTTGCCACCGTGAAACCGTTGACGCCGTTGGCGCCGAGACTGCCCCGCACCATGGCTCCGGCCTTGGTCCAGTAGGCGCTCCCCGCGAGGCCTTCGAGCCGTGTCCGAAAGTCGAAATCGCCGGTTACCGATTGGTAAACAAAGCGACAGTTGTCGGCGTAGTCCCAGATGTCGCCGGTTGCGGAGGTCACGTCGAAACCGGAATCGGCGACGATGGTTCGCCCTGCTGGGGTGCTGCGTCCCACATCCGCGCTGGTCCAGGTGGTTTGCGCCACGGTGGAAGCCGAGAGTAGGAGGCTCGTGGCCAGCGCCGACATCAGGCTGAGGGTGCGAACACCAATCTGCATCCTGTGAAAGTCCGATGAGCCCGCGTCGGCGTCAAGGCGAGCAAGCCGGTTCAAATGACGTCGGCGCTGGTGTCAGAAAACCAAAGCGCCCCTCCGGTCCTTCGGAGGGGCGTTTCGAGGGGATTGACGTTCAGGCCTTCTTGACCGGGACGATCTCGAACACCCGGGCGTAGAGGCGGACGCGGCCGGTGATCCGGCGGACGATCTTCGCCGCCTGCGCTTCGCCGAGCTTGAAGGCGGCGGCGAGGTCCTTGGCGATGGCATCCTTGTCCTTGCCGGTCAGGAACAGGTGGGCGACGAAGCCGCCCTTGGTCTCCTTCAGTTCGGCGAGGGTGGTCGGGAGTCGGTCGGTCACTTCGCCGTCGGCGTCGACTTTCGCCGGGGCGGGTGCCGGCTGGGTGGGAGCCTGCTCGGTGGCGGGGGCCGGGGTCGCCTTCTTCGCCTTCGCGGCCTTCGGCTCGGTGGTGGTCGTGGTCTTCGGGGTCTCGTTGGCTTCGGTGGTCTTCTTCATGTTGGTCTTGGGTTGGGGCGGGGGTTTGGTTGATCCGCTCCGAACGTGAGTCTCGCTACGGTGCGAGGGTGAGAGTGTCCAAGGGTTCTCCGAGGATTCCATGGGGCCGGTTCAGTAGAAGGTCCCCAGTTCCCGGAGGGAGGCCCACGGCCGGGGGTGGTCGGGAGCGGATTGCCCCACCACGACGTGGTCAACCACTTCGATGCGAACGATGCGGCCCGCTTGGACGACCTCCCGGGTGGCGCGGATGTCGGCCTCAGAAGGCCGCGGGTCGCCGCTGGGATGGTTGTGCGCGACCACGATCGCCGCGGCATTGCGGACGATGGCCGTGCGGAAGAGTTCCCGGGGCGTCATCAGGACGGTGTCGAGGGTCCCGATGCCAGCGAGGTGAAATCCCGTCGCCCTCCGCCGGGTGTTGAGATGGATCGCGCACAGGCATTCCACGTCCGGGTTGTACCAAGCCGCCGTGGCAATGTTGGCCATCCAGAAATCGTAGATGCGGTCCGGGCTGTCGCCGCAGGGGGTGGGGAGCGCGGAAAGCGCGGGGCCCAACCCCCCGGCCGCCACCCCCGGACCCCAGACGCCCCACACGGTGGTGG
>JBBQML010000815.1:0-2728 GCA_038328885.1 Verrucomicrobiota bacterium
CCTCTCTTGACCCCAACGGCATGGCACCACCGGGCGTCGCACACAAGCTAAGATACGCGGGTGGGGGCTGTGGCAATCGGCGGCGGCGGGGTCGTCCGCGTCTCGACCCAGCGTGCCATCAGCCAGAGCAGGTCGCTGAGCCGGTTCAAGTAGACGATGATCTCGTCATTCCGGAGTTGGTCGGCTTCCTGCAGGGCGCAGACGCGGCGCTCGGCCCGGCGGGCGGTGGTGCGGGCCACATCAAGGGCGGCGGCATCGGGCGTCGCTCCGGGCGTGGCCCAGCCCTGGTAGGTGATCTGCTGGGACTCGATCTCCCGCACGTGGCCGTCGAGTTTGTCCGTCAGCGCGGAGGTCACCACCGGATACTTGTCGCGGGTGTACCGCGGCAGGTCGTCCACCGCGGTGGCCAGTTCGCCCATCACCGTGACCAGGTCGCGCTGGATGGGCAGCAGGCACTCGCGCACGAAGGCGTGCGGGGTGCCGGCCCGGACCGTCCCCAGCGCGGTGTTGAGTTCGTCGACCGTGCCGTAGGCCTCCACCCGCGGGTGGCACTTGGAGACGCGGCGGTTGTACATCAGTCCGGTCGTGCCGTTGTCGCCGGTTCGGGTGGCTATGCTCATGGTGGTAATTCGCCGCGGCTTAGGGTGGCGCAATCCGGGCGGCGGTGCCACGGGCCAATTGACGCGCCGGAGGTGCCCTCTATTGTGCGCGGCCGCGGGTCCCCCTCGACATGAATGCCAAGCTCCTACTCAAGCCCCTCTTCCTCGTCCTGATCCTGCTGCTCCTGGTGCTCATGGGGATGAACAACCGGGGGTTGGTGGACTTTGTGCTCCCGCCGCTCATCCCGCGGCGGATCCAGCAACCAGCCGCGTTGATGTACTTCGCGTTCTTCGCCATCGGCCTCCTGACCGGGACCATCCTCACTTCCGGCGTCGGCAAGAAGAAGGGCGCCGCCGGTAGCCGCTCCAGCGGGGATCGGAAATGATCTCCCCGGCCGTGGCCGGACGCCCTCGCGGTCGCCGCCTCTCCTGGCACTGGGTCCTCGCGTTCCTGGTCGGAGCGGCCCGCGGCCTCGCCGGCGTGGAGGCGGCGGACGGTTGGCTGACGAACGCCCCACCGCCCCCTCCCGCCTGGGGGGCCCCCCTCCCGGGCGAGCCGGCTCCTGACATCGCCGCATCTGTCGTCGACCGGCGACTGGGCGTCGGCTTCACCCCGGGGGCGGCCTTGGACCCGGAGGCGATGGTTGTACTGGTGGCCAGCACGGGTGCGCCGGGACATTGGCGCTCACGCGACTGGCGATCACGGCCGATGACCCGCGCGGAGGCGCGCTGGACCGCCATCCTGCCGTTGACCTCGGTGGAGGTTCCGGTGGTCTACTTCCTGAGCATCGTGGACGGCGGCCGCACCAACGCCACGGACCTCAGACTGTTTCAGCCGAGATTGGCCGGACTGAGTGCCCCGACCTTCCCCTTCACGGGGTACCTCGACGGGTTCGAGGAGGGGTTGGGGAGCTGGGAACCCACGGTCGCGGTCGGCGGCAAGGAAGTCTGGGGGCCCTCGACGAATGCCCTTTCGGGCCGCTCGGCGCTGCGGCTGAGCGTGCCTGCCGGACGTGGTTCCATGACCATCGGAACCGTGCGCGTGCAGGGTTGGATGCTGGACGAGCACGCACCGATCGCGGTCCGCTTCGCCGCCCGGACGGAGTTCGGCTCCGGCCGTGTGGGTTGCGCCCTGCACAGCCATGCCCGAACGGAGGAACTTGCGGTGCACCCGGCCCTGGGTGCGTTTGAGGTCGGGCCGAGTTGGCAACGCTTGGAGATCCCCATGGCAGCGTTCGCCGGCCTCCGGCCCTCGGCCGTGGACTGGTTCACCGTTCAATTCTTCGCCGAGCCCGGCCGGGCGCTGCTCTTGGACGACGTGGAACTGGTGTTGCGCTGAGTGGCCGGTGTGGCGGGACGCTCGACCTGGCGGCGATAGGCCTGGATCCCGCCGACGATCGCCTGGGCGGTGCGTCGCCGTCCGGTTTCGCTGAGGATGCGGCCGGCATCGGAGGCGTTCGACATGAATCCGGCCTCGACCAGCACCGCGGGCATCTTGGCGAGGCGGAGTACCAGGAACCGGGCGCGACGGACGCCGCGGTCCTCCGGTCGGGGGGTGGGCAGACGTTGGAGGAGTGAGCGCTGGATCTCGTAAGCCAGCACCAGGTTCTCCGGGTCGAACTCGTTGCCTGCCCACGCCTTCAGGGAACCCACATCCTTGCTGATGTTCGTGGACCGGGCCCCCTCCGGTGTCATCGCGTAGACCTCGACACCGCTGGCTTCCGAACTGCCGTCGGCAGTGGCGTTGAAGTGGAGGCTCACGAACAGGTCCGCGCCGTTGCGGGTGGCGATGGCCACGCGCTCGGGGAAATCCACGTAAGCGTCGGTGCGCCGGGTCATCACGACGGTGAACCCGGCGTCGATCAGCTGGCTGCGGACGGTTTGAGCGAGGGCGAGCGTGTAGGTCTTTTCCAGCCGCGACCCTGAGCTGTGACCGGGTTCCTTGCCACCATGGCCGGGGTCCAGGCAGACGGTCCGGAGGCGCTTGCCGGGCGGCAGACGCGGGGGGCGGACCAGTGGATCGAGCACCGCACGGATGTCGTCCGTGGCTACGAGCACTTGGTTGTCAACGAGTTGCACTGGCCTGGAAAGCCAGATCCCCACCTCGTTGAAGGCGATGCGGCTGGCCC
>JBBQML010000816.1:0-2722 GCA_038328885.1 Verrucomicrobiota bacterium
CTCCCGAACCGCAGCGGCGGGAACGCGGCTTCGGCGCGGGAGGAAGCGTTGGCCCTGGTCGCGAGGTGACGCGCTGCGGGTTTGGAAACCCACGGGCCGGGGATGGGTTTGGACCCGGACCGCGGTTCTCCCGAACCGCAGCGGCGGGAACGCGGCTTTGGCGCGGGAGGAAGCGTTGGCCCTGGTCGCGAGGTGACGCGCTGCGGGTTTGGAAACCCGCGGTCCGGGGATGGACCACCCCAGGGGCCACGGCAGCCGCCGCGATGAAGTACGCCGCCCTCAACCCGCGCTGGCCGACGGCCGGAAAAAACCGCGCATCCGCTCAGTGATCGGGCGATCCAATCGCTCCAACACCCGGAGCATGTCCTCCCAGGTCTTGCGCTTCTCGGTCTTCCCCCGATCGGGGCCCTGCTCGGCGCGCAGGAGGTACGCCGGATGGAAGGTCGGCATGACCGGCGTGCCCCGAAAATCCTGCCATCGGCCGCGCACTGCCCCCAGGGTTGTGCGCACCCCCAGCAACCCCTGCACCGCGGTCAAACCGAGCGTCACGATGACCTTCGGCCGGATCAGGGCAATCTGCTCCAGGAGATAGGGCTTGCAGGTTTCCATTTCCTCCGGGCGCGGCGCCCGGTTTCCCGACATCCCCGGGGGCAGGTCCGGTCGGCACTTGAGGACGTTCGCGATGTACACCGCCTCCCGGCCATACCCCATCGCCTCAATGACCTTCGTCAGCACCTGTCCGGCCGGTCCCACAAAGGGCAGGCCCTGGCGATCTTCCTCGGCCCCAGGCGCTTCCCCCACGAACATCAGTTCGGCCTCAGGATCGCCGTCCCCCCACACGACCTGGGTGCGGGAACGGACCAGATGCGGGCACAGCACGCAGGCCAGAGCTCGCTCGCGCACTTGCTCCAAGGCCGCCCGCTTCTCGACGGGCGAGAGCGCTTCGGGCCGCCCCACCGGGGCGGGGACCGGCACGCCGGTACTGTCGGGGGTGACGACCCCGACCTCGGAGACCGCCCGGGGCCGGATCAGGGGGGGTCGTGGGGGAGGTGCGGGCCTGGGAGACACCGGCGGCGGGGCAAAGCGTGAGGGCGGAGACGCGATCGAAGCGGGCCGGGCGCGCGAGCCTACCGCCACCGGGGAACCGGCCCGCCCGGGGTCGAGCCGCGCGAGGGTGGCGGGGTCCAACTGAACGAAGCGGGTCCCCGCACCCTGCAGGTCGGTAAGATGGCGGACTGTGGCGTCGAGAAGAACCTGAAAGGACGAGGCCATGGCGCAGTATGCGCACCGCGACAGGCCGAAGCCAGTCCAGCGACCGAGGGGCCGCCGACGGGAAGAGCCGCGCCGGACGGACCGAGAGGCAGCGGATGGTCCGCCCGCGCGGCCTGAGCCGCCGGGTGGAGCCGCGCACGGGGCGGGCGGGAGCGCGGATCAGGCGGCCGGCTTGACCGCCGAGATGGCCTTCAAGCGCAGTGAGAGCCGCGACTTCTTGCGGTTGGCACGAGCCTTCGGGATCACCCCGCGCTTGGCGGCCTTGTCGATGGCGGAGAACGTGGACTCCAGCGCCTTGGCGGCCTCGTCCTTCTTCCCACCCGCCGTCAAGGCGCGGTAGTTCTTCTCGAGCGTGCGGAGGCGGGTCTTGGTGGACCGATTGCGCGCCTGGCGCTTGGCGCTGACGCGGGCCCGACGTTCGGCTGACTTCGTGTTCGGCATACGGTGACTGGGTGTGACGCGAAAAGGAGGGACTTTGAGCAACAAGCGGACGCGGTGTCAACCGAGCGAATCCCCCGAGCAGCAGTTCTCATTTTGAGAGAGCGCGCTCGGTAAAAACGTACTTGCCCTGCTTCACCCGGCTGCAGCCCGTGGCGGGCTGGAGATCGGGGGGGGAAGCTGGACGTGGGCAGGACGAGGCTGCGCTTGTCGAGCACCTGGGCGATGCGGGCTGTCCAGTTGCGGGGGGCAGCCCATTTCGAGGATTCTGAAAGCGGGTTGAGGGAGTCGAACACCACTTCGGCGGTGGCGAAGGCCAGGACACCGGGGAGTCCGGGGGTCTCTTGAGCCTCGATATCGCCGTCCGGGTTGATGGTGTATTCGAAGGGTTTGTCCGCCCGATACTCGCCTCCGGAGAAGGTCAGGGTCTCGCCGGCCTTGAGGACCGGGAGAATCTTGGGCCAGTCACTCTTGTAGAGCATCCGCCTGGGCGTGGTGTCGGCCAGCAGCGCGGTCGTCCGCACGACGGTGGCCTCGGGCGCGAAGCCCCGGAGCGCGTTGATCCGCTTGGGCAGGAAGGCGACGCAGTCGCCCGCCTGGGGAACCGTCGCCCGGGACGTGGTCACACCGGCAGTGACGACCTCACGGAGGAAGCCGGGTTCCTCCTCGGGCCACCAGAAATCGGGGGCCAGCGGATAGAAGACCGAATGGGTGAACCAGGCGTCGTCGCCGCCGGAGATCGACCAACTGGTGCCCTTGTGATCCTCCCAGTAGGTGGCCTGGCCACGGAGGTTGCGGCCGAAGGTCTGCGGGCAGGGCGAGGCCCCGATGACCTCCACGAGCGGATAGAAGGGGATCACCGGTTCACCGGCGAACATGGTGACGAAGGGCTGGCGCTTGAGTTGGCTCACCGAGGGGCCGCCGTCGAGGACCGCCGGATCCGCCAGGCGGTAGCCGGCGATGGTGGGGTCCTCCTTGACCACCCGGTAGACCTGCATCTTCGCCTCGCCCT
>JBBQML010000817.1:0-2715 GCA_038328885.1 Verrucomicrobiota bacterium
GCTGACCGGGGTCAGCCGTACCCGTTCGAGGGATCAGCTCCGACGCTCCACTTGTGGAGGTCAAACCGCCCGCACGCGGCATTCGGGTCTTGGTGGGTGTCGCTACTGTCTGACCCCAGTCAACCGGAAGACCGCGTCCCACTGGTGCACCGTCCACCCCGTCCACGGCTCCATGAGAGCGTCCGATTCCGCGCTCTTGATGCGAAGCTCGCCCCCGGCAAACCCGGCGCCGGTGTGTGCGCCATACCCCGACGTCACCTGATTCTGGGCAAACCCGCCTTGCAGGAACGCGCTGAAGATCAGCGTCGTCCCCGCGGCCACATCGAGATTGATGCCGTTCCACGTGACCCACCCCCCCGCCGCCGGAAAGTCCGCTGGCACGGTCGCCGTGAGGGTGCGGCGAATCGTGCCGAGGTCGCTCCGGACATGCAGGACGACGGTTCCCGCCTGGGGGTCCTCGCCACTCGAGGCCGAATAGAACGGCGATGTGAGGAAAAAGGAGAACGTCTGCAGCGTGATCGCTTCAGGAATCAGCACCGACTGCGCGATCGCGACGTTCCGCTGACTCGCGGGTTGGTCATCCCCGCCGAACCATCCGGACGCATTGCGTGTCTCGAACGAGAGGGCGTAGGCATCGCCGTCGTCCCCATCTGGTCCCGCGCCCGAATCGCCTCCGCAGGCAACGAGGACACCGACGAGGGCGCTGCCCAGGAATCGGCGAAAGCGCCGCATGCGGATTGTGTCGCGATGCATGCCTGACATCATCAGCCCCCAACCGGCGGAATGGTTTCGGTCCCAGTTGCGGACCAGAAGAGGGTGCCCGCGGTCCAGATCGGGTTCGTGATCCCGGTGCTCGCCACCCACCCCGTTGCGCTCACCGTGCCGATGACCTCGCCAGGCCCAGGCTCCCACGCCGTACTCCATCCCGTGGCCAGAAAGAGCGCCGCCGGGACCTCAAGTTGAAGGTTGCCGGAGGAGTTCCCGCGATACCCGGAGGTCATCTGCACCTGCGCGCGCCAATTGGGGCCCTGCTGGAAGTTCCCGACCCAATAGCGGTTGTAGTCCTGATTGAAATTGAGCGGAAGGATCATCCGTGGCCGCCGCGCTTCCTGCCGGGACGGCGTCAAGGTGCCGAGTGCCGGCTTGAGTACCGCCGCCAGCGCGACTGGTCCCGCCACCATCTGCTGGATCGTCCGAGTGCGATTGCCGCTTCCGTTGGTCGCAGTGACCGTGACGAGATGGAGATCGCCGGCCTGCAGCTGGCCCGCCGGCACACCATACCACGAATCCGGTGCGTTGACATTGGCCGCAATTACGCCAAACGCATTCGCCGTCCGCAGCATCGTCACGGTCGCGACCGCCTCCCCATTATGGCCCGTCACTGTCACCGGCCGGATCTCAGGCGCAAATGATCCCGCACCCTGGAAGGTGACACCCGCCAACACGGCGCCCGAAGCAGGGGAGAGATTCCTCTGAATCAGGAAGCGGCTCGGGGCGCCGAGTCCACCGACCCCAGTGGGCATGAGACCGCCGATCAGATCGACCGGTCCATTCCGCACATTGGTGAAGGCAAAGGCCGCTCCGAGCGATGTCGGGGCGGCATTCGGACTCCGGTCGCCAAGCGTGAGCAACGCGACCTCCGTTCCGCCACCGAACCCGGTCACCGTGCCGCTGACCGACTTCCCTGCGCCTGGGTTCCCACCGCACCGAGCGATGCCGGTCGCCTTGAGTTCTTCCCGCGTCCCGTAGAAGACGTTCACGGCGAAGCCACCCTGCCCATTCGGCGTCACCCACGCGATTCCGCCCCGGTCGGTATTCACGTCGAAGGTGTAGCGATCCCCCGTTCCGGTGATCCGATTCCATGGGTCCAGGCCGTCGAGTTCGGCGACCCAGATCGGCACCCCAGACTCCGCACAGAAGTCCCACGTGACCATGTTGGGACCACTCGGCGGTGGGGCGCCAGGCGCAAGGATTTCGATCGGCAGATTGGTCGTCATCTGCGCCACGCTGGGTGTGTTGCCACGAATCACGACGACGGCGGACCCGAGCGTTGCGCCCGCGGAGGCGGTGAGTGTCAGCGTCGACGTGGTTCCGCCGGTGAGCGTCCCGGGCGCGAAGGAAGCGGTCACGCCCGCCGGAAGCGCTCCGGTCGAGAGCGTCACGGTGCGATCGTAGTCTCCCGGCACAATGGTGATGGTCGTGGTGAGTGCTGTGCCACGCTCGATCACCAGGAAGTTCGGCGAGAGTGTGAAGGCATAGCCCCGCGGCGCACTGGCCGGATCGACGGTGATGGCCAGCGGCACATTCCGCGCCGGCGCACCACCACCGGAGGCCCGCACGGTGAGCGTCGTGACGCCGAGCGCCGTGTTGGCCGCTGCGTTGAGGGTCAGGATCCCGGCGTTGGCCCCAGCCGCGATCGTCAGCGGTACCGCCGTGACGCCGGCAGGAAGTCCCTGAACCGTGATCGTGACCGCCCCGTTGTAGCCGTCGATGCGGGTCAGCACGTACGTGACGGCCTGTGAATCGCCCGGCTTGATCCACAGGGTCTGGTCACCCGGGTAGAGCATGTTCTCGGCGAGTGCGATCGTGAAGGAGCCGGTCGGATCCGGGTCAGTCGTCCCGCCACCACTCGAGCACGCGGTGACCAGCAGCATGAGGGCTGAGAGAGACGGCAGTAGAGAGGGCATATGCATCAGGAGACGTCCGTGGATTGGG
>JBBQML010000818.1:0-2714 GCA_038328885.1 Verrucomicrobiota bacterium
CCCGTCTGGACACGAGAATGTTGAGAGTCGACGGCATGCGGTCGGTCAAAGTGGAAGGGACGTTCGCAATGTACACGTCGGGGGAGGACTCACATTCTGGCGAATCTTGATGTGTGGGTCGTGGCGCGGGGTGGTTGGTTGACCGGGCGCTGGAATTGGGGCGGGATACCCTCATGCGACGGTTGAGCATTAGATTGGCAATCATGGTTTTAGGTATAGGACTCGTCCTGCTGAGCCTCGCCCTGGCGGAACGGCAGTTAGGAAAACGCCGCTTGTCCCGCACGTTGGCCGCTATTGAGCGTGCGGGGGATACCTTGAGTGTTGCCGCGTTTCGGCCGCCCTCGGTCCCGGACGCCTCCAACGCTTGGTTCGTCCTGCTCCCGCACACCAATAATCTGGCCACAGTACCCGACATCATCCGCGAACCGCTTCCCCTGTGGAGATGGGCAAGTGCCGGCACGCTACTTCCTCTGGGTTCGGGAACGAATGGAGCCGATCCCGAGGTCGCGGCGAAGGATCTGGCCGACGCGATGGGTGCCCTTGGCAACGCTCTGGCGGGAGGGGAAGAACTCAGGCAATCGATTCATCAGCCCTGGCACGGCCGGATTTGGACGGTGGGTGTTCGTATCAGGAAGGGTTCTTCGAGATGCCGCAGGATACGACGGTGTTGTTGTCCGCGGGAAGATGGTTGCACGCAGAGGCCTGTAAGGGGTTGATCGACCGCCACGCGGTGGCGACCCGGCGGGCGCTGGTCAGCCTGCTGCGGTTGCTCCGCCACCAGCGTCGACAACCGCTGCTGATCGGCCAATTGACCCGATACAGCGTCGTCATACGAACGCTCGGGCTCACTGCCCATGGGCTTCGGGACTCGCGGTTCCTGTCGCAGGAGGACCTGATCGAGCTTCGTGAGGCATGGGCCGGGTTCGGCGTCCTGGCCGACTTCGATCGGTCGTTGCAGATGGAGCGTGCGGTCGCGCAGCAGCACTTCCAGCTGCTGGCTACCCATCCCGTGCGACGGGCCGAGGCAATCGGCTGGGCGGATGAAAGCCGGAAGATGATGGATCTCGATGCTGAGCCCACGTGGCAGCGTGCGTGGCGCACCCTCGTGCAGGAACCGCTCTGGCCTTGGTTGTGGGCCGACCATGATCTGGCGTGGTCGTTGACCCACTGGAACTACCGGATCGAGGCTGCCCGTCGGGCGCAATCCGCCTCTTGGACGGAGGCGGCATTCGACATCAGTTCGCTCGACGTGCGATCGGGTTTCCTGGATGACGACCCCTTGGAAAGCGTGCCGCGGCCGAGTTGGGCCGATCGAGTGCGCTGTCGCTTCAGCCTGGGCGGCCCCAGCCTTTTCTCCGACCGCCATTACTTTCTCTCGGCGTACCGGGCGGAAGTGGCCCGGCGGTTGGCGGTTGCGGCTCTGCATGTGCACACCTTTCGGCGGGAGCACGGGCGATGGCCCGCGAGTCTTGCGCAGGCGTATTCCGGCACCGGCGGAGGCGAAGGCCCTTTGGATCCGATGGATGGCCGACCGTTACGGTATCGGCGGCAGGAGGACGAGACGGGATTCCTGCTCTACTCGGTGGGCTCCGACGGAAAGGACGATGGCGGAAGCACCGAGCTGGAGACCCCAAAGCTGACCTACCGGACACCGTTCGATGGGAAAGATTGGGTTTGGCCGCGGTTGGGGGACTGATCGTTTGTGAACTGACGATGCCCAAAAGTTCCCTCTTACCCCAGTTCCTGCCGGCCCGTCTGAACACGAAAAAGCCCCTCGGGGTCGCCGAGGGGCTTCGTGGCGCATTGCGCGCTACTTACTTCTTCGAGGGAACGAGTTCGAACACGCGGGCATAGAGGCGGACGCGCCCGGTGATGCGGCGGACGATCTTGGCGGCCTGCGCCTCACCGAGCTTGAAGGCGGCGGCGAGGTCCTTGGCGATGGCTTGCCGATCCTTGCCGGTGAGGAACTGGTAGGCGACGAACCCGCCCTTGGTCTCCTTCAACTCTTCGAGGGTGGTGGGGAGCCGATCGGTGGCCTCGCCATCGGCGTCGGATTTCGCCGCCTTGGCAGACTTCGCGGGCTTCTCGACCTTCGCGGTGGCGGCTGCCGGTTGGGGCATCGGCTGCTCGGTCGCGGGGGCTGGGGTCGCCTTCTTCGCCTTTGCGGCCTTCGGTTCGGTCGCGGTCGTGGTCTTCGGTGTCTCGTTGGCTTCGGTGGTCTTCTTCATGTTGGTCTTGGGTCGGTGCGGGGGTTTGGTTGATCCGCTCCGAACGTGAGTCTCGCTACGGTGGGAGGGTGAGAGTGTCCAAGGGTTCTCCGAGGATTCCATGGGGCCGGTTCAGTAGAAGGTCCCGAGTTCCCGGAGGGAGGCCCACGGCCGGGGGTGGTCGGGAGCGGATTGCCCCACCACGACGCGGTCCACCACTTCGATGCGAACGATGCGGCCCGCTTGGACGACCTCCCGGGTGGCGCGGATGTCGGCGTCGGAAGGTCTCGGGTCCCCGGATGGATGACTGTGCGCGACCACAACCGCCGAGGCGTTTCTCAAAATGGCGGTGCGAAAGATTTCACGAGGCGTCATCAGCACGGTATCGAGGGTGCCGATGCCTGCCAGATGGAAGCCGGTGGCCCGCCTTCGCGTGTTCAGGTGGATGACGCACAGGCATTCGACTTCGGGCGTGTACCACGAGGCGGTCGCGATGTTGGCCATCCA
>JBBQML010000819.1:0-2712 GCA_038328885.1 Verrucomicrobiota bacterium
CGGCGGCGACGGATGGGGAGCGGGTGTTTGCCATCTTCGCTTCGGGCGAACTCGGTGCGCTTGATTTCGCGGGCAACCTCATCTGGAGCAAGCGCCTGGATTTCTCGGAGAACGGCTACGGACACGCTTCCTCGCTGGCGGTCTGGCAGGACCGCCTCCTCGTCCAGGCGGACCAGGGACAGGAGGAGGACGGAAAGTCGGCGTTGCTGGCCTTCGACACGCGCACGGGCCAGGCCCACTGGACGGCCAAGCGACCGGTGGGCGGGAGTTGGACGACCCCGATCGTGGCCGAGGTGGGCGGCGGACCGCCGGTGGTGATCACGGCATCCGATCCCTGGCTGATGGCGCACGACGTGGCGACCGGCGCCGAACGCTGGCGCGCGAAGGTCCTGGGCGGCGAATTGGCCCCCTCGCCTGTGTTCGCCGGCGGGCTGATTCTCGCCACCTGCCCGGGCCATTCGTTCAGTGCGGTGAAAGCGGATGGGACGGGGGACGTCACCGAATCGCACGTTGCTTGGAAGATCGACGTCGAGGTGCCGGACGTGCCGACTCCGGTCGTGGCGGGCGATCTGCTGTTCACGGCGAGCACCGAAGGCCAGCTGATCTGCCGCGAGCTGGCCACGGGAACCAAGGTCTGGGAGCAGGCCCTGGAACTCGAGATTCAGGCTTCCCCGTTGCTGGTCGGGGATCGGTTGTACCTGATGGCCCAACCGGGGGAGGTCATCGTCGTCGAGGCCGGACGCGCCTACCGGGAACTCGCCCGGTTCACCATGAACGAGGAGATCTACGCCAGTCCCGCGGCAGCCGGGGGCCGGCTATTTGTCCGAACGCACAAGCATCTCTATGGTCTCGGCGAAGCTGCCGGGCCCACCAAGGTCGCCGATGCCCGCTGAGAACCTCCAATTCGTGGAAGAGACCGTCGCCCGCGTGGGGCGCGAGAGGGAGGCCGTGATCCCGATCCTCCAGGCGCTGCAGGAGCACTACCGCTACCTTCCGGAGCCGGCGCTGCGCCGCGTGTGCGAGATCAGCAGGATCACCCCGGCGCAGATCTGGGGGATTGCGACCTTCTACGACCAGTTCCGGCACCATCCCGTTGGCAAACACGTCATCCACGTCTGTCACGGCACGGCCTGCCATGTGACGGGTGCCGACCGCGTCGAGGATGCGCTCCGCCGGCACCTCCACATCCCTGCGGGTGGCGACACCGATCCCGACGGCCAGTTCACCATCGAGCCGGTGGCCTGCCTGGGGTGTTGCACGCTGGCGCCGGTCATCCGCCTGGACCACCTCACGACCGGCCTGGTGGAGACCGACAAGCTCCCCTCGGTGATCGGGGAGTTCCTGGAGGCCCACGCCGCCGGTGCCGGCAACGGCGCGCACCACGAACACGAGGCGGACGACACCCACGCCGGGTTGGCGCCGGAGATCCGCGTGGGCTTGGGCTCCTGCTGCATGGCCAAGGGCAGCGACCGGCTGTTCGCCGAACTCGACCAGGCGGCGAAGCTCGTAGGGGTGGGCGTGAGTGTGAAGCGCGTCGGATGCGTGGGCATGTGCCATCAAACGCCGCTGATCGAGATCTTCCATCCCGGCAAACCCTCCCGGTTCTACGCCGAAGTGAAGCCCAACGAGGCGCGGCAGCTCGTCCTCGACAACTTCCACCCCCCGAGCCTCTGGCGGCGGCTGGCACGCACGGCGTCGCGGGCAGTGGACCGGGTGTTATTGGAGCAGGACGACAGTCCGACGGAGCGCTGCGGGGTGGACATGAATGCGGGTCCGGCCCGGGCGTTTCTGGGCCGGCAAATCCACATCGCCACCGAGCATTTCGGCGATCTCGACCCGCTGAACCTCGAGGAGTACCTGCGCCACGACGGGTTTGTGGCCCTGCGTCGTTGCCTGCTGGAACTCAAGCCGGAGGCGATCATCGAGGAAGTGACCGGCAGCGGCCTGCGCGGGCGGGGCGGGGCGGGGTTCCCCACGGGCCCCAAGTGGAGCCTGATGAGCAAGCAGGTCGCGGAGACCAAGTACGTGATCTGCAACGGGGACGAGGGCGATCCCGGCGCCTTCATGGACCGGATGCTGTTGGAGTCCTTTCCTTTCCGCATCATCGAGGGCCTGGCCATCGCCGCGCTCGCCACCGGGGCGCACGAGGGGATCTTCTACATCCGCCGGGAGTATCCGCTCGCGGTGCAGCGCGTGCAGGCGGCGATCGATCTCCTGGAGAAGCGCGCCTGGCTCGGGGAGCGACTGCTCGGGACAAAGTACCCGTTCCGGGTGGTCATCAAGGAGGGGGCGGGCGCGTTCGTTTGCGGCGAGGAGACGGCCTTGATCGCCTCCATCGAAGGGGAACGCGGAATGCCGCGATTGCGTCCCCCGTTCCCTGTGGAGTCCGGGCTGTGGAATCGCCCGACCCTCATCAACAACGTCGAAACCCTGGCCTGCGTGCCTTGGATTTTGCGGAAGGGCGGGCCGGCCTTCGCGGCCATCGGCACGGCGTCGAGCAAGGGGACGAAGGTCTTCGCCCTGGCCGGCAAGGTGGTGCGGGGCGGACTGATCGAGGTGCCGATGGGTACCACCATCCGCGAGATCGTGGACGAAATCGGTGGCGGGGTGATCCCGGGGCGGCGCTTCAAGGCCGTGCAGATCGGCGGTCCCTCCGGGGGTTGCGTGCCGGCCCGGCTTGCCGACACCCCCGTCGACTACGACTCCCTCCGT
>JBBQML010000820.1:0-2712 GCA_038328885.1 Verrucomicrobiota bacterium
ACGTCGACGGCACGGCATCCGGGACCCAGGGGTACAAGGAGGGTGTGATCAGTTTCCCGGGAGGGCTCGCCCTCGCCGGAGATTGGGCGGCCTATCTGCTGGTCAATGACGGGTACACCGCTCTGGTGACGAACCTGTTCAAGATCGTCGAACCCGGCACCCCCCTCGTCCGGGTGGACCAGCGGGTTTACGCCCCCGGCCAGGCCATCACCCTCACGTTCACCAATGGCCCGGCCAACGCCAAGGACTGGGTCGGCATCTACAAGGCCGGGCAAACTCCGGGTGCGGGAACGCCCTCGACCCTCTGGGCGTACGTCGATGGGACGCCGGCTGGGGACGTCGGGCACGCGGACGGCATCGCCACCTTCGCCGCGGGCCTCAGTGTTCCGGGCAATTACGTGGTGAACTTCCTCCTCGACGACGGTTACGACATCCTGGCCAGCGAGACGTTTTCCGTCGCCGCGCCTTCCGGGGCCGGCCCGCGCCTGCTGACCTCCTCCCCCGCGGAGGGGAGCAGCAACCAGCCGCCGGTCCTGCGGTTCACCGCGTCCATCACCAACGGCACCAGCCAGTTGGTTCCCTCCACGGTGGTTCTGACCCTCGATGGTGTGGCCGTGAGCCCCACCGTGACCCAGGAGGGGGGGCTCACCACGATCGGCCATACGAACACCACCTTGCCCGCGGCTGGCTCCACCCACGTCTGGGTCCTCTCCGCGCGCGACAACGGCGTCCCGCCCAATGAGCTGCGCGCGGAGATCCGGACGACCGTGGGGGAATACCGCAAGCTCGTGCTGCCAGCCCCGCTGTACTTCGAGAACTTCGACGCCGTGGCCGAGGGCGAGCTGCCCGCCGGCTGGACGGGCAAGAGCTACACCGAGATCACCAATCCGGAGGAGGGCTTGGACAACCTGGACTCGGCCACGTTCGCGCGGTGGACGGTGGTGGCTGCGGAGCGCTTCCGAGGTTCGTTCGTCACTTACAGCAACCCGGACAACCCGGACGGTTGGGAGACCGACTACCAGCGCGTGCTGACCCCCAACCCGTTCAACGTTCTGAACGGCCAGGTCTACAACCAGCCACTCGCCAGCGGCAGATTCCTCTTGGGGGACTCGGGCTACCGCAACGGCCGCAGCCAGGTGCTGTACGTCACCACCCCGGACTACAACCTCGCTGGGAAGACCAATGTCCATCTGTCGTTCAAGAGCCTTTGGGAACAGAATCAGGATAGCCTGGGGCTGATCGAGTACTCGGTGGACCAGGGCGTCTCGTGGCTGCCCGTGGCCTATTTCCTGGATGGCGCCGACGTGCTCACCATCACGGACGAGACCACGGGCGTCGTGTCGGTGGACGCCGAGGCGACGCTCGGCACGGAGCGCGGCGATATCGCCCGGTTCACCGACGACGATGGCAACGACCTCGGTGGCAGCTACGGAGCCTTCCTGGGTGCTCCGATCACCCCGGCCCTGGCGCCGTTTATCCACGCGCGCGTCGACGACAACCCCGCGGAGTCCAAGCGCCTCGAGTTCTTCCCGCTTCCGCAGGCGGATAACCGGTCTCAGGTGCGTCTGCGCTTCGGGCATGCCGGCACGGACAGTTGGTACTTCGGGATCGATGACCTCGGGCTCTACTCGATCACCAACGAGGTGACGCCACCCCCGCTGACCTCGCTGACCATCCAGCGTGACGGTGCGGAGCTCGTGATTGGCTGGCCGGCTGGCACGACCGGTGCGGTGCTCGAAACCTCGTCGAGCCTTGTCCCGGCGGCGTGGTCCGGCGTGCCAGGGGTGACGGGCAACAGCCACCGGGTGCCTCCCGCGACCGCGGCGGCGTTCTTCCGGCTCCGGCAGTAGCGGGTCCGCGGGGATGGGGGCCGATCCCGGGAGGGTTCCGTCCTATCGGAACCACCTCCCCGTTCACCGGGGCAGTCCGCTGTCGCGGCAATTTGCTTGGCGACCATTCCGCTGCCGCCGTTAGCGTCGGTCATGCGTTTCGCAGTCTGTCTCGCCTTTTGCCTGGCCACCGCTGCTACGACAGCCGCGGAGACCCGACTCCTGCGCTTCCCGGCCATCCATGGTGACCGGGTTGTGTTCGGTTATGCCGGCAACCTCTACACGGTGGCGGCTAAGGGTGGCGTGGCGCGTCGCCTCACGAGCGACCCCGACAGCTACGAGATGTTTCCGCGCTTCTCCCCGGACGGGAGGCATCTGGCATTCACGGCGCAATACGACGGCAACACCGAGGTTTACGTCATGCCGGCCGACGGTGGCGAACCACGGCGCCTGACCTACACGGCAACCCTGGATCGCGACGACGTCTCGGACAGGATGGGGCCGAACAACATCGTGCTCACCTGGCGCGACAATGAGACGGTCGTCTACCGCTCGCGGCGGACGGGGTGGAATGCGTTCAAGGGTCAGTTGTACCTGGCGCGCCTCTCCGGCGGGCTTCCCGAGCAGTTGCCCTTGCCTCGGGGCGGTTGGTGCAGCTTCTCACCCGACGGCAAGCAACTCGCCTACAACCGCGTCTTCCGGGAGTTCCGCACCTGGAAGAGGTACCGCGGGGGGCAGGCCGATGAGATCTGGCTCTATGACTTCGGCACCAAGGCGACGACCCGCCTGACCGACGATCCCGCCCAGGATCTGTTTCCGATGTGGCATGGGAACCGCATCTATTTCGTCTCGGAGCGCGACGAGAACCGCCAGGCAAACCTCT
>JBBQML010000821.1:0-2698 GCA_038328885.1 Verrucomicrobiota bacterium
GTCCACGAAATCCGCGCCGAACACGTCGTCGACCACCCCATTGGCATCGTCATCGACGCCATTCCCCGGAACTTCGCCCGGGTTCCGCCAAAGGTTGGCCAGCAGATCGGGGTGAGCCGTTGTGATCCCGGTGTCGAGCACCGCCACCACGATGTTGCTGCGACCGGTGCTGTGGGTCCATGCGGCCGGAGCGCCGATTTCCTGCAGACCGGGGAGGCGGGGCCAGTAGGCATCGGTCGGGACCGTGTGCAGATGGTACCGGAAATTCGGCTCGACGGCGTGGACACCCGGGCGGCGACGGAACCACGAATCGGCCTGGCGATGGCTCATCCCTGGCGGAAGCTGCACCAACTGCCACCCTGGCAACGCGAGGTCCCGGAGCACCCGGGCCCCCGCGGGCAGGCGCTCGCCAACCAACCCCTGCAACTGCGGCCCCGCGGCGCGGACGCGGGATTTTACCAGGACCTGACCGGGGACTGGCTGGGCCAAGGCCACGGCCGGCGACAGGCAGGACCAAGCCAGCAGCACGGCGAGCACGCGGGAACACCCCCGCCGGTCAAACCTCAGCATGGCCGGAATGGTAACCGCTCCCGATCCCGTTGGCGAGCCCACCACCCGGCTCGGATCGACCGATCAACCGGCCAACGCGCGACCGCGACCGCACGACCGCGCGACCGCGCGACCGCACGACCGCTGGCGCGCCGGCTACAGCGCCGCGTAGACGTGGTGGACGTCGTCGTGGTCGTCGATCGAGGTGAGGAATTCCGACACTTCCTTCCGTTGCGCGTCGGTCAACTGGGGGCCATTCTTGCCGATGTAGCGCATCTCGCTCGCCGTGACCTTCCAACCGGCTTTGGCCAGCCATTTTGAGACCGCTGACAACTCCTTGAGCTCGGTATAAAACCGGGCGCCGATCTCGCCTTCGGCCACCTCCTCCGCCTCGAGCGACTCCACATTCTGCGCCCCCGCCTCAATGGCATCCCCCTCGGGGTCACGCGTCCGGTCGGTGTGGGTCGCCTCGACCACGCCCAGGTGTTCAAAGAAGAACGCCACGCTGCCCGGGTTTCCCAACGTGCCGGCCTTGAACAGGTTCCGGATGTCGGGCGCCGTGCGATTGCGGTTGTCCGTCAGGCATTCGACCATCACCGGAACGCGGTGGGGCGCGAAGCCTTCGTAGACGACATGCTCGATCTCCACTTTCTCGTCGAGCAACCCCGCCCCCTTCTTGATGGCGCGCTCGATGGTGTCGCGCGTAACACTCGCCTTGCGCGCCTTCTCGATCGCAGCCGCCAGGCGCGGGTTGAGGTCGGGGTCCGCACCCCCCAACTTCGCGGCGACCATGATCTCGCGTGTCAGCTTGCTGACGACCTGCCCCTTCTTCTGGGCGTTGGCCTCGCGACCGGCCTGCTTCCATTGCGCTCCCATGATGGGCAAAGGCTATGCGCAAAGCCGGCCCGGGGTGGAAACGAAAAAGAAAAGAGCGAAGCGATGGGACATGGAGACAGGCGCTCCCGCCAGGCGGGATCCGGACTCGAAACGAGCGGCCCAAGGGGCTCTTACCGTCCTGACGCCGTAGCCGACATCGGTCCCCAGCGGCTACTACTTGGTGCGTCCTCTTTCGCTTCGCCAACCGTATGCAAGCACGCGCCCGACAATAGGGGAACCCCTGATTATCCCCAAAGTTATTCACCGACACCTCCCCTCCCCCACAGGCCAGCAGGGCCGCGCCTGAGTTACCGGTTGTCGCTGGGACGGAGCCCGACCTATCTTCCGAAAGATGGATCCAACCCCCCCGTCGCGCCTGAGCGAGCGGTTCCGGCGACCGCCGTCCCGGCGCGACACCGAAGCGAGAGCCCGCCGGCGACGGCTGGTCCTCGCGCTCGCCTCCGGCGTGCTGGTCCTCGGGATAGTGCTCTCCGTCAGACCGGGATACCAGCGTCTGCTCCAATGGCGCGCCCGTGGAATCGTGAGCCAGGCGCAGGAACTGATCCGCCAGCAACTCTTCCCCGAGGCCATCGAGAAGCTCGAATCCGCGCTCCGCGTGAACCCCCGCTCCACGGATGCTCTGCGGGCGCTGGCCGAGGTCTACAGCCGGTTCGAACTCCCGGCGGCCATGCCCATCTACCGGGCCCTGGCAGCCGCACCCGGCCGCACCCAGGCCGATCTCCACACCTACATCGACGTCACCTTGAAGCTCCAGCGGTTCGATCTCGCCGAGGCCGAGCTCGCGCGCCTGCTGGCGGAGCCGAAACCCTCGACGCAGACGCTCCTGCTGGCCACCGAGTTCTTCTTCCGGTTGGGCGACTACCCCCGGGCGCTCTCCTTCGCCGACGCGTTACGAAAGGGCGACTCCACCAACAACGCCAACCAACTGCGCGCCGCCAAGATCCTGTTGAGCATGCCAAGCCCGGCCCGTCAGGCCGACGGCATCGCCCTGCTCAGCACGCTGACGAACCTCTCCAACACCGACCGCCTCAACCTGGCGGAGTTGCTCGCCAGCGCCGCGGATCTGCCCCGGGAGCCGGCGGAGGCTCTCCTGCAGCGCTTCCCCGTCACGGCCGAATCCCGGACGCTCGAGTACTTCCTCAGGGCCGACGTCGAGCTCCGCCTGAACCCCCAGGATCGGGCGTCGATCGTTTCGGCCGCCGTGACCCGCTACCAGGGTGGAACGGCCGAGCAACAATCCGAGCTTTGCCTC
>JBBQML010000822.1:0-2697 GCA_038328885.1 Verrucomicrobiota bacterium
TAATTGAACGACATTTTTATGGCTGATATTGCAAATAGGTACCCAGATAACACGCCGGGCAAATTCTACGTCGACAACCAGTGCATCGATTGCGACCTCTGTCGCGAGACGGCGCCGAGCAATTTCAAGCGCAACGAGGACGGGGGGTATTCTTTCGTCTACAAGCAACCCGAGGGCGCGGAGGAAGAGGCCCAGTGCAAGGAGGCCAAGGAGGGTTGCCCGGTCGAGGCGATCGGTGATGACGGCGCGTAGCAGCCAGTTCAAAAAGCCCCCTTGTCCCGTAGTCGCCGTGGTAACACGGCGCAATCATTGGCTTTTCAGGGTTCCTTTGCGTTGTTCCGGGGCTCGCTGGCCCCGGTTCCTTGATAACTCGGGAATTCCGATACGGCTGCTCAGCGCCGCGGCGCCGATGAATGCGTTCAGCCAGGATCTCGACATTTACATTTCCCCGCGGTCCAGACCAAGATCTGCCAACCCGTGGCGTTCGTTCTGCCGCGTGGTCCACGCCTCCAACCCCCAAGACAGCCTCACCAAAACCTATGGGCGACAAATCACCGAAGTCCGTCAACAAGGCGTCCAAACAGAAGCAGAGCAAGGCAGCGACGGTGGACGAGAAGAAGAAACAGGCCATCGCGGCCCAGAAAACCGTCGCGAAGAAGAAGTAATCCGAGCGAAGCAGGCCTGCCCTGTTGTGGTGGCCTGGAGGTGGGGAACCCGGAAGCCGGGACCTCCACCTCGACCCGATCCTTCGATGGGCTTCGGCGGGGGGCGTTAACGCGCCCGCGGCCGGCTTGGCTTGCGTGGCGGCCGATCCCGGAGGGTTGTCAAGGGGGTGATGTTCGTGGTGCGATCGCTCCCATGCCTCAACCCCCTGCTCCAGCGACCCCGTCACGACGGGGATTCCTCAAGCAAACAGGAACGATCGTGACCTCCGCGGCGCTCGCCGGCGTCGCCCTGCCGCGGGTCCACGCGGCCGGGGACGGCACCATCCAACTGGCGCTGATCGGGTGCGGTGGCCGCGGGAGCGGCGCGGTCGCCAACGCCCTGGAGGTTTCGGGCGGCCCGGTCAAACTCGTGGCGATGGCCGACCTGTTCGAAAACCGTCTCGCCGGTGCCCACAAGGTCCTCTCGGGCAGTCTCGGTGAACGCATCGAGGTGCCACCGGAGCAACGATTCGTCGGCTTCGATGCCTTCAAGCAGGCCATCGACGTCCTGCGCCCGGGCTCGGGGGACGTGGCGATGCTCACCGGCTACGCTGGATTCCGACCCGCCCAATTGGAGTACGCGGTTCAGCGGGGCGTGAACGTGTTCATGGAGAAATCGTTCGCCTGCGACCCGCCCGGCGTCCGGCGGATCATCCGGGCGGGCGAGGAAGCGGAGCGGAAAGGCCTGAAGATCGCGGCCGGGCTCATGTGCCGGCATTCCCGCAACCGCCAGGAGTTGATCCGACGCATCCGCGATGGCGAACTCGGTGACATCCACTCCATCCGGGCCTACCGGATGGAAGCCAGCGGCGCCCTCGCCCCCAAACCGCCGGGCGTACCCGATCTGGAGTGGCAGCTCCGCAATTTCACGAAGTTCCTCTGGGTCTCGGGCGGGTTGTTCGCCGAGATGGATATCCACCAGATCGACGAGATCTGCTGGATCAAGGACGCCTGGCCGGTCTCGGCCCACGGCGTGGGCGGCCGGGTCGCCAACAGCACGGATTGCAGCCAGAACCTCGACTCGTTCTCGGCCGAATGGACCTTCGCCGACGGCACCAAGGCCTACGACGTGGTCCGGTACATCCCGAAGTGTCACGACGACTTCGCCACGTACATCCACGGGACCCGGCGCGCCGCCCAGTTCTCGGGCAGCATCCACGCCGCCACCGTCCGGACCTACCGTGACCAGCGCATCCGCCGGGACAACCTCGACTGGGAAGCACCCCGCGAGGAGGTGACCGCGTGGCAGGCGCAGTGGCAGGATTTCCTCGAGGCGATCCGCCTCAACAAACCCATGAACCAGGCCCGACGTGCCGCGCTGTCGAATCTCGCCGCGATCCTGGGCCGGGCCGCGATCCACATGGGACGCGTCATCACGTGGGAGGAGGCGATGGCATCGAACTTCCAGTTCTGCCCGAGCCTCGACACGCTCGAGCACGCGAGCGAGCCACCGGTTCACGCGGATGCCCAGGGGCGCTATCCCGTACCGATCCCCGGCCAGTGGGTGGAGGTCTGACCGAAGTACTCCCGCGGGTCGGCGATCCTGCCGGCGATGGCGCTCGCCGCCACCGTGGCGGGAGACGCCAAAAAGACCTGCGACTCCTTGTGGCCCATGCGGCCCGGGAAATTGCGGTTGGTCGCGCTGATGCACTTCAGCCCGCCCTCGTTCATGCGCCCAAAGGTGTCCACAGGACCTCCCAGGCAAGCCGAACAACCGGCATTCTCCGTCATGCGGACTCCGGCGCCCACCAGGATGTCCCAGATGGTCTGGCCTCCCCAGCGGGTGGACTGCAACTCGTGCACGATCTCCGGCGTGGCGGGAACCCCGAAGGTATCGATGGTTACCCGCCGGCCGCGCAGCACGTGCGCGAACTCGACGAAGTCACTGGTCTTGCCCCCGGTGCAGGAACCGATGTAGGCGCGGTCGAGTTTGATCGAGCCCAGTTCCTTCGCCTGCTTCCGTTGGCCCGGGTCCGGGTGGCAGGCCACCGTG
>JBBQML010000823.1:0-2691 GCA_038328885.1 Verrucomicrobiota bacterium
TAAATGATTTAATTACCTTTGAGATTACGAGTTAGAGGGAATATTGCCCGGACGGGGAGAAGGGAGGGAATGAACAGGGATGGGCAGGATGGACAGGATCGGAGAGGGGCGTGGTGTGGCGTAGGGGAAGTTCCTGGCGACCGCGATGCCTGGCTTGGCAGGTCCGGGGCTTATCCCGTGAATCCTGCCCATCCTCGTTCCTTCCCCTCCGGGTGGTGACTGCCCGGTCGACGGCCCCGATTGACCCTCCGCACGTTGGCTCGTTAGCTTGACGGCCGGTGATCATCGCTCCTTCCCTGCTGGCCGCCCGCTTCGACCGTCTCGACCGTGAAGTGGCCCGAGTCTCGCGATCGGGTGCCGATTGGCTGCACCTCGACATCATGGACGGGCACTTCGTGCCCAATCTCTCGTTCGGCCCGGGCCTGGTCGCGGCCCTGCGCCCCCTGACACGCCTGTTCTTCGATGTGCACCTGATGTGCTCCAACCCGGAAGATCTCCTGGAACCGTTCGCCCGCGCCGGCGCCAGCCAGTTGACCGTCCACGCCGAACTGGGGGACCGGGTGGGCCACCTGTTGTGGAAGATCAAGTCCCTCGGCCTCCGGGCCGGACTCGCCGTCAACCCGCCCACCCCGATGCACGCGGTCCAGCCATTCCTAAAGCAGATCGACCTGTTGCTCGTCATGACGGTCAACCCGGGTTTCGGCGGCCAATCCTTCATCCATGAGGCGATCCCGAAAGTCCAGCAAGCCCGCCGCTGGCGCACCGATGGCCGCCTGAGCTACCACCTCGAGGTGGATGGCGGGGTAACCTTCGACACGGTGCCGGAATGCGCGCTGGCCGGGGCCGACACGTTCGTCAGCGGGACGGGCTTGTTTCGTCAGCCTAGCATGACCGCCGCGGTTCGACGGATGCGGCGCCTGGCGACCGAGGCTGCGGGTCGGGACCAGACCCCGCCCCCGTCAATCCGAACCAAAGCCGGCGAAGCCGGCGGCACGCCGCCGGTAGCGTCGGGCCCTGGCGCACCCAGGAAGCCCCCGTCACGCTAACCGCGGCTTCGCCTCACTGGCCGAGCACGAACGCATCGAGGTACTTCGCCCCACCCGGCAGGAAGTCCGGGCTATGGAGGTCAGCCACTTCCGCGAAACGGAAGCCCTCGACGGGAATCCGGGAACGATCGACTGCGTCGCCGGCCACCGCCTGGGCGCACGCCGCCCAGTGGGCAGCCCCGGCCAGGGGGGCGAGCACGATCCGCTTCGAGGGCTGCTCGTGGCGCTTCACGAAGGCGATCACCGTGAGGAGGTCGTGCACGCGCTGTTGGAACACCGTGTGGTTGTACCCGAAGGTGTAGGCCGCCGCCTCGCGGGGATTCTTCACCCGGCGCGTCTGCAGCAACGGTTGGCCGCCTTCCACGAACTCTCCCTGGTAGATCAGGTCCAGCCCGACCACGGTCGCCCCCCCGTCCAGATGCCCGCGAACCGCGGGCGACAAGCCACCCTCCGCCCCGTAAAGTGCCTCCTTGCCGGTCGCCGAGGGCATGATCACGGTCGTGCCGTTCCATTCCCTGGGATGGAGAAAAACGGCGGGAACGACTTCGCCGCGCGCCGGATACCGCAACACCCCGGCCATCTCGAGGTGGGTTCCTCGGTCGTTCTTCACCGCCAGATCCCACTCCACGGCGCCCACGTCCGCGAGCCGGCGCCCGAGCACCGTCTCGATCGCCGGCTGGAGGATCTCCCGGCGTCCCTCCTCGGTTTCCGCGGCGGTGGCAAGCTGGGTGGCCGAATCCTCCGCCCACATCCGCAGCAAACGGCGCTCGAACTCCTCGCCGCCCTCCGGCTTCGGATGCTCCTCATCCCACACCGTCAACTCCGACCGCTTGAGATGCTGATAGTCCCGCTCGATCAGGGGTTCCTGGAAGCCCAGTTTGAAATGCCGGTTGAGCCAGCCATAGAACGCCGTGCGCGAGACGGCGTTGTAGTTGTGGGGGAAATGCTCGCCCCGCTGCAGCATGACCCGGTCCGGCGCGCCCAGCATCGCGTAGAGTCGCTTCAGCTCGGGAAACCCCTTCGTCGACATCTCGCGCGTCCAATCGTCGGCCGTGGTCATGCCCTGCGGCCCCGGCGCGAACAGGGCCGCGAATTCGACGTTCCCCGTTTCCACGCGCAACAGGCACGCGTTCTCGCAGGTGCACCCGCCCTGCATCGCAGTGCTCACCATCACCGCCGGGAACGACAGCTTCACCCGCGGATCCACCGCCGCCAGCAACATGGTCTGCGTCCCCCCGCCACTCGCCCCGGTGATGGCCACACGGTCGGGGTCGACCTCAGGCAGGCTGAGCAGGAAATCCAGCGAGCGGATGGCGTTGAAGGTCTGCAGCCCCATCACGCTCTGCAGGTGCGCCTCGGCGCGCGGACTGAACAGCCCCCAGCCGCCCGCCCCGTTCATGTGTGGTCGTTGCTTGTCGAACGTGTGCGCGACCGCCATCGACAGTTGCTGGGAGTCCGAGTTCCCCAGCATGTCCCACTGCCAGACCACGCAACCGAGACGCGCCAGGTGAACGCACATCGATTGAAACCGGCTGCGACCACCCTCCTCAAACCGCTCCTGGCCCGTCGCGATCTCCTTCCGCACCTCGTCCTCCCCCAACTCCGCCAGCCGGGCATCCTTCCAATGGCCGTGCGCAAAAAGCAC
>JBBQML010000824.1:0-2683 GCA_038328885.1 Verrucomicrobiota bacterium
TTGGAATACGAGTCGTCAACCGGGCACTGCCCTCCTCCGCGCCTCACAGGTCGGACGCGGCAGTTCCGGCTTTAACCGTACGGGGGAATCGAGCAGTCTTCCGGCACCGGCATGGGCCGGCCAACGACCTTCGAAGAAAGAGAACTGACATGGGTGCCGACAACGCTGTTGCTCAAACCATTTCCGCCCCGCCGTTGACCCCGCTGGCGCTCCCCTCCCGCCTGGCGCCGGCCCCGGTCGCCCCGCCAAAGTACGCGGTCACCGTCCGCAACGCGGCCGGGAGCGAGGTGGCTGTAGGGGACCCGCGGGCCACCCGGGCCTTGGTGGCTCTGATGGATGTGCACGCCGTGAACGGCGGAGCCGCCTGCCACTGGGGCGGCCCGGCCGCGTTTGCGGAGATCAACGCCGCCATCCACGCCGTGCTCTTCGGGGATTCCTCCCGGCCCTGGTACGAATCCTTCAACTTCGTCAATGACGCCGGCCATGCCGAGAACGGCATCTACGCGCTCCGCGCCAACCTGGGTTTCGACGGACTGACCTTCGACGACCTGAAGCTGTTCCGGTCGATCGAGTCGAAGCTCACCGGCCACGGCGAGTCGCACCTCAACCCCGAAGGCGTTCTGCTGTCGAATGGCCCGCTCAGCTCGGCGGTCGGGCAGGCGCAGGGTCTGGCCCTGGCCGACCGCACCGCGGGGCGGGATCGGGTCACGCTGCTCGTGGTTTCCGACGGGGCATCCATGGAAGGGGAGGCCAAGGAAGCCTTCGCGGCCATCCCCGGGCTGGCGCTCAAGGGCCGCGTGAATCCCTTCGTGCTGATCCTCTCGGACAACGATACCAAACTCTCGGGGCGGATCACGAAGGACGCGTTCTCCATGCAGCCGAGCTTCGAGGCGATGGACGACCTCGGTTGGCGGGTGACCCGGGTGGCGGACGGTCACGACCTTCAGGCCGTGTATCTCGCGGTCGAGCAGGCGGTGGCCGACGCCCAGGCGGATCCCACGCGGCCCGTTTTTCTCTGGGTGAAGACCATCAAGGGCAAGGGCATCAAGGCCACCGAGGAGAACAGCGCGGGCGGCCACGGTTTCCCGCTCGCCAACGGGGAGAAGATTGGCGCCTGGATCACCGAGATCTACCAGGGGGCCACCCCTCCGGCGGAACTGGCCCAATGGGCGGCGGTGCTGCGTGCCGACTGGGAGCGCAAGGAGGCGGACAAACAAGCCAAGGCGGCGGCCGCGGCGGCTGCTCCGGCGGCTTCGGGAGTTCACGCGGTGAAGAAGGACAAGGTCCAGGCAGGTCTCGCCAAGGCCGCCATCCGCGCGGCCGCGGAGGGCTACCCGGTGTTCTCAGTGTCCTGTGACGTCCAGGGTTCCACGGGTATCAGCCCCTTTCACAAAACGTTTCCGGAGCGGTTCGTCGAGGTCGGGATCGCCGAGGCCAACATGGTCAGTGTCGCGGCCGGATACGCCAAGGCGGGGTTCATCCCGATCGTCGACACCTTCGGCCAGTTCGGGGTGACCAAGGGCAACCTGCCGTTGACCATGGCGGCCCTCTCCCAGGCCCCGGTCATTGCGTTGTTTTCGCATGTTGGATTCCAGGACGCCGCCGATGGTGCGAGCCATCAAGCGACCACCTACTTCGCGGCGGTGAGCGCCATCCCCCACACGATCGTCCTCGCTCCCAGCTGCTCGGACGAGGCCGAGGCGCTGATGTATGAGGCGATCCGGCGGCAGGCCGAGGACCGCCGGGCGGGCCGCGAGGGTGACAGTTATGTTTTCTTCGTGGGGCGCGAGAATTATCCGCTGCACTGGATCGAAGGAGCCACGTATCCCTGGGGGCGCGCCCAGGTCGTGCGGGAGGGCGGCGATGTGGTGCTGGTGGGCACGGGCGTGCTGGTCAACAAGGCCATCGAAGCCGGCAAACTCCTGGCTGCCGAGGGCATCCAGGCCACGGTGATCGCCAACCCCTTCGTGAACCGTCCCGACCTGGACACCCTCGGGACTGCGGTCCGCCGGTGTGCGGGTCGGCTGGTCACCATCGAGGATCATCAAGTCGTTGGCGGCATGGGTGCGCAGTTGTCGCACGCCCTGAGCGACGCGGGTATTGCGCACCGCATCCGCACCCTGGGAATCCGCGGGGAGTTCGGCCAGAGCGCCTACCTGGCGGAGGACCTTTACGTGAAACACGGGCTCACCGGGCCAAAAATGGCCGAGGCAGCCCGTGCGCTGATCAAGGGGTGAGGCCGCGGTTCAGTCCTACGCCTCGAACAACTCTACGCCTCGAACGACTTCCCGCAGCCGCAGGAATGGTGGGCGGCGGGGTTCGAGATCTTGAACCCGCCCCCGGTCAGGGCGTCGGAGAAGTCGATCACCGCCCCCTTCAGGTAGGCGGCGCTGAATTCATCAACGAGCACCTTGGTATCGAAGTACTCGGCCGTGAGGTCGCCCCCGCGGCTCTCGTCGAAGACCATGCCGTATTGCAGCCCTGAACAGCCGCCGGCTTCGACAAACACGCGCAGGTGCTTGTCGGCGTTGGCGGGATCGCGGGCGGTCATGGCTTTGATCTCGTGCGCAGCGCTCTCCGTCAGGATGACCACCGGCTCGGCAGCGGCTGTCGCGGCAGGAGCCGTAGGGATAGCAGGAGTAGTAGCAGTGGCTGTTTCGCTCATAACAATGACGCTATCGTA
>JBBQML010000825.1:0-2683 GCA_038328885.1 Verrucomicrobiota bacterium
AAGAAGAGCAGGCCAAGGAAGACCCGGCCGATGGGGTCGCAGACCTGGACGGCGAACCACCGGGCGTGGTCGAGGACGTCCGGGGACCCCGTCAGGGCGACCGCCGCGCCGAGCACGGCGCCCAGGATGAGTCCGAAGAGAATCCGAACCGCGAGTTTGTCTGCGCCGGCGCTCATTCGATGCAGCCGGGGAGCAAGAGGGAAGGTGGTCGCAGTGTCGAGGCGTGAGTTGTCACCCCCCAGGGTTCAAGGATCGGACGGGGTGAGATGGCGGGACTGCCGGAGGGGGGAGCCGGTCGGTCGTGGCACTCGCGTCGGGGGGCGTCGGCTGGTGGCCTCCACGTGGGGGGCGAGCCAGGGCGGCAGGTCCCGCTGTCCGGCATTGTGCCAGTCGTTCCTCAGGGCGTCGGCGGCCGTGCGCGTCTCGATCCCGCCCTTCTCGGTCAACCAGCGGAAGATCGCCCGCGCCAGCCGATCCAGGGCGATGCCGTGGGTCTGTCGGAGTTCCGCGTGCATCCAGTCGCTGAAGGCGAAGAACCGTTGGAAGGGTGAGTGTGGGTTGGGCCACACCAGGGGCAGCGTTTGAGTGAACCGACCGCTGTTCGCGACCAGATCCCAGTGGCGCGCGAAGCGTCGCAGGCGTTGCAGGGTCAGGAAGTCCAGGTCGCGGTTGGCGAGGATTTCATAGGGGGGCAGAGGGCTGTAGCACATGGCCCACTCGGCGTCGTGGCGCACGATGGGTGTCCCGCGCAGCCGCTTGAGAACACCCACCTGGATCTCCTGGGGGCGCATCCCAACGAGGCGATCGAAGCCCTCGCCAAAGCTCTCCAGGGACTCACCCGGCAGCCCGACGATCAGGTCGGCGTGGAGATGCACGCCCGTGTGCTCCCGGAGGAAGCGGAAGTTGTCGGCGGTGCGGGCGACGTCCTGACGGCGCCGGATCCGCTCGCAGACCGCAGAGTTGAGGGACTGGATGCCGATCTCGAGTTGGACCGCGCCGGCGGGGAACCAGGCGAGATCCTCGCGCAGGGCCTCGGGGAGCCGATCGGGGATCATCTCGAAGTGGAGGAACAGGCCGTCGGTCCAGCGTTCCCGGAAGAAGCGAAGGATGGCGCGGCTCACCGCGAGGTTCAGGTTGAACGTGCGGTCCACGAACTTGAACTGCCGGGCACCCCGGGCGAGGAGGCGGTCGAGGGCTGGGAGGAAACGATCCAGCGGGAACTGGCGGACCGGGATCTCCAGGGACGAGAGGCAGAACTCGCAGGTGAACGGGCATCCGCGCGAGGCCTCCACGTAGATCACGCGGTGGGCGAGGTCCTCCGCGGTGTACTCCTCGTAGGGCAGGTTGAGCCGGGTGAGGTCGGGGAGTTCCGCCTCGATCACCTTCGGTGTGGGGAGTCGGGGGTGGGGCGTGGGGAGTGTGCCGGGATTCGAACTCCCGACTCCCGACTCCCCACTCCCCTCTTGAACCGGGCTCCCCACTCCTGACTCCGCACACTCCACTTGGCCGAGTCTCTCCACTCCCCACTCCCCACTCCCCACGTTCTCGCCGGCCACCCCGGGGCGGTCGGCGAGAAGCCAGAGGCAGAGCTTGGCGAAGGCGAGGTCGGCCTCGCCCGTCAGGGTGTGGTCCGCGAGTTGGACGATCGGTTGTTCAGCGGTCTCGTGGCTGACCTCGGGGCCGCCGAGCACCACGATCACCTCAGGGGCGAGTCGTTTGAGCAGGGTGACGACCTCGTGGGTGGGGTGAATGTTCCAGATGTACACCCCGAAGCCCACGATGCGGGGGTGGAGTCGAAGGAGGGCTTCGACGATCTCCAGCGCGGGTTGTTTGATCTCGAACTCCGCGAGCGTCGCGCGGGGTCGGAGTTCGCCGAGATTGGCCAGCAGGTAGCGCAGGCCGAAGGACGCGTGGATGAACTTCGCGTTGAGGGTGCTGAGGACGATGTCCGGCACGGGTCGTGGTCAGCCAACGAGTCAAGGCGGGGTGAGCCGAGGCACGTTGGCGGTGGGACTACTCGAGGGCCTTGGGCGGGCCAAGGACGAAGGACGCCAGCAGCGCCTGCCGCGCGGTCTCGCGATTCCGGAACGTGGCGATGAGCGGCGAGCGGCCGTATCCGACCTGGCCGGTCTCCGCGGTGGCGAGGGCGTGGCTCAGGCGGTCGGCCGCGGCCGTGTGCAGGTGGGTACTACGTTCCATGGCGGCGCTGGACCGGCTGAACCGCGATGCCGAGGCCAGCCGGCTCGCAACCGAGGACTCTGCGTGTTCCGCGCGGGAATGGGCGGCGGCGGCGTGGCCGAACGTGGCCAACGGTCGGGTGGGGGCCTCGGCGGTGTCCAGGGAGGGGCCCTCCTCCGAACGCTCGATTTCCCAGTCGCGACGGTGCGGGTAGGCTTCGGCGACGGGCAGCGGCGGGGGTTGGGGTGGACTCGAGACGGGGGGTTGCTCGACATCGAGGAGGCGTCGGAGTTGCTCCTCCCAGCCGCCACTCGCCGGGGTGGGACGGCGTTCGAGCACCGGGGGCGGCCAGCTCTCCTCGGGTCCCTGGTCACCCTCGGAGGAGGCGTCCTGGGTCACTGGCGGAACCCCGCGCCCCGCGGCGGTCCGCGTCTGGGCCCACAGGGCGGTGCCGGGGTTCGCGCAGAGGGTCAGGGCGGGGGGGCCCGCCAACCCAGAGGCAGCG
>JBBQML010000826.1:0-2683 GCA_038328885.1 Verrucomicrobiota bacterium
CCATCCCGGCCAGCGCCACCAGGCCCACCAGCCCAGGACGACCCTGACCACCGGGATGACCGCGACGGTGGCGGCCGATGGCCAGACTCATGGCATGCGCGGCACGGGCGAGCCCCCACCGGGAGCGGAGGGGGGCATCGACACCAAGGGGTTCGCTGGGGACAGCGCGGGATTGCATGAGAGTCAGGGTCGGCCCCGTTCAGGGCTCGGGCAATAGTTCAGCGCCCGGCATCTTAAGTGTGTAGGCGTGGCGGCACGGCGCCTGATCGGGGTTCAACCGCGGCAACGTGACCAGGAGGCTCGTGCCACTCAGGCGACGCTCCAACTCCCCGGGCACCCCGAGCATTGTGACCTTGGCGTCGCGCGGCATCTTGAGGTTGCGCACCTCGAACGTCTCCCCGGGCCAGCCCGGCAGGATCGCATAGAGAGCGTCCGGCTTGCGGGTGAAAAACGCCTGCTTCACCGCCACGCCGCCCTTCGGCGCCTGTCCGATCTGCGACATCAGGTCGTACTTCACCATGAACTCCCCAAACTCCTGTCCAGGGCGTTTGCCCCCGCTCCATTGGCAGTCCCGGCCTGCGTGCCGCGTCCCGTAGATGGCCTCCCCGTTCACCCGGAGCCAATCGCCCATTTCCAACAACCGCTGTTCCATGATCACCGGGATGGTCCCATCGCCGTCCGGTCCGATATCCAGCAGGAAGTTGCCGCCCCGGCTGACCAGATCCACCAGCACGAGAACAAGCTCCCGCGCGGTCTTGTAGTCGTCGATCCGCTCGGCGCGGTTGTAGCCGTAGGAGTAGGCCATTCCACGGCTCTCCTCCCAGGGATGCCCGGCGTCCTTCATACCCGCCCCGTACTCCGTGGTGTAGTAGGTGCCGTGATGATGGCGCGTCTCCTTGCCCCAGCGGTCATTCACGACGACCTCCTCCCGGCAGGCCGCCTCGTTGAAGAGCCAGGCCAGCAGCGCCTCGCTCTGCCAGTCCTTGGACGGCATGTCCCATTCGCCATCGCTGAAGATGATCGAGGGCTGGTAGCGGGTGACGACATCCTTGAACTGCGGGATCATGTGCTCCCGGACATAGCCGGGGCGGTCACTCAGCCAGAGCGGGTTGAACCACTCGTAGAGCGAGTAATAGAAGCCGAACTTGAGGCCCTGTTGGCGGACCGCGGTCGCCAGATCGCCGAGGAGATCGCGCTTTGGCCCTGTGTCCACGACGTTCCAGGGACGACCCCAGGTGCGCGTCGCCTCCGCGCTGGGCCAGAGCGCGAAGCCATCGTGGTGTTTGGAAGTCGGCACAACGTAGCGGGCGCCAGCCCGGGCAAAGAGCTCCGCCCACTGCTCGGGCCGGTACAACTCGGCCTTGAACTGAGGCGCAAAGTCGGCGTAGGCGAAGTTCTCGCCGTAGGTGCGGCGGTGGAATTCCCACCAGGCATTCCCGGGCTTCTTGTCCGCCATGCGATTCCAGTACCACTCGGAATACTGCCTGGCCTCGCCCCAGGCCGGAACCGAATAGACACCCCAGTGGAGGAAGATGCCGAATTTCGCATCCAGGTACCAAGCGGGGGCCGGTCGCTGGTCCAGCGATTCCCAGCGCGCCTCGTAGGGCGCGGCACCCACCGAGGCAACCGGAACGTGGAACAAGCCGAGGGCACCAAGCCAAGCGGCGCAACAACCCAGGAGGTGAGGTAGTTTCATCAGGGTCTCCAAACGCATTCCAAGGGCTCGACCCAGCCCCCGCAACAGGTTTTCCGTGGTCCGGGAAGTCTCGCGGGATTAACCGTTTGACCCGGTGCCAGCTTTCTGTTGTATGGGCCCGCCAGGGACTCCGCGCCGGCCCGGCCGGGGGAAGCCTGCAGCACGCCCGAACTCCACAGACCCATCTCCCTCATGGCGGAAGCCACCCTCAAACCGCTCTATGTCGGCGTCGACCTCGGCGGCACCAAAATTCTGGCCGGGGTGTTCACCCCCCAGCTCAAGTTGGTCTCCAGCACCAAATCCAGCACCAAGGCGGACCGCGGCCCCAAGGTCGTCATCGAACGTATCGCCCGCACCGTGCGCGACGTGGTGGACGAGGCCGATCTCGACATCCGGCAAGTCAAAGCGGTGGGCATCGGCGCCCCAGGTTCCATCGATTCCGAGGAGGGCCGCGTCATCTTCTCGCCCAACATGCCCGGCTGGGAGAACGTCCAGCTCAAAAAGGAACTCGAGAAACAACTCGAGCTGCCGGTCTTCGTGGAGAATGACTGCAACGTCTGCACCCTGGGTGTCCACGTCGCCGAACTGGGCGGCAAGCCACGCCACCTCGTGGGGATCTTCCTCGGGACCGGGATCGGTGGTGGGCTCATCCTGGACGGCCGCCTGTTCACTGGATTCAATCGCACCGCAGGCGAGATCGGGCACATGGTGCTCGAGATCGGCGGACCCAAGTGCGGCTGCGGTAACAAGGGCTGCTTCGAGGCCCTCGCCAGCCGCAGCGCCATCTTCCGCCGCATCCAGAACGCCGTGAAGGCCGGCGAGAAGACCATGCTCACCGACCTGCTGGGCGACAACCTCGATAACCTCCGCAGCGGCGACCTCAGAAAGGCGCTCAAGAAGGGGGATAAACTGGTCGAGAAGGTGATCGAGGATGCCGCGGAATACACCGGCATCGCCGTCGGCAACATCATCAACCTCATCAACCCC
>JBBQML010000827.1:0-2682 GCA_038328885.1 Verrucomicrobiota bacterium
TAGCTGGTGAGCCGGGACTCCGAGGCCAGCAGGTCGTAGAAGCTGGGGTCCCGTCTCCGGTCGGCCACGTTGTATCCCACCGCAAGGAGGTGCCGGGTCCGGTCGTAGAGGAACTCGTATTCCACCTCGGACAGCTCACCGGCCCGGGTGGCGAGGTGGGTCAGCGCCTCGATACGAAGCCGCGCGGCCTCCGCCACCGTGGCGGGCACCGACTCGGCAACCGCCAGCTCCTGGAGCGACGGCAGCGGCGCCCCGGGGCCGAGCGGCTCGCGCCAGTCCAGCGACTCGACCGCGGCGAGCGCCTGGACCGCGAGGGCGCGGGCCCAGCGGGGTACCTCTCCCTCGGCGCCGGGATCGGCGCCCTCCAGGCGCCGGGCCAGCGCATCGGCGGCGGCGGCCAGGCGGGCGAGGAGCTCCCGGGCCGCTCCCACGGTGGAGGGCGGGGCCGTGACCGCGGCGGAGATCGCCTCGCCCAGCGCGGTCACGTCGGAAGGGTGCTCGTTGGCGATCGCATCGGTGAGGACCCGCATCGTGTCGGCGAGGCCGACGAAGGTGCGGGGACCGGCCAGCCGGTCGTCGGGAAGTGCCAGGAGTCCCTGTTTCAGCGTCAGCAGCAGGGCCGAGAGGTTGCCGCTGTCCACCGTGGACACGTAACGCGGGAGCAGAGGCGCGAGGCTGCGGGTGTCGTACCAGTTGTAGAAGTGGCCCCGGTAGCGTTCGAGCCGGTCCATGGTGTCGAACGCGGCGGTGACGCGGGTTATGAGCGCGTCGACGGCAATGTAGCCGAAGTCGCAGGCCGACAGATTGGCCAGCAGCGCCATCCCCATGTTGGTGGGGGAGGTGCGGTGCGCCACGATGGGCCCGGGCTCCACCTGGTAATTGTCGGGCGGAAGCCAGTTGTCCTCGGGGCCGACAAAGTGGTCGAAGAAGGCCCAGGTCCGGCGGGCCACCGCGTGGAGGAAGCGGGTCTGCTCCAGGTCGAGCACCGCCTCGCGGTCGGGCAGCGGGCGGGACAGCCACCAGGCGAGTGCCGGCGAGACCAGCCACAGCCCCAGCACCGGCGCGGCCAGCAGCAGCGTGGCGGGCCGCCCGGTCGAGAGGTCGAGCAGGATCAGGAGGGCGATGGCGGGCGCGGGCCACATCCGCCTGACGAACGACCCGAGCTCGGCGCTCCCGGTGCGCTCGATGTCGCTGGAGGCGTTCCATTCGAGCAGCCGCCGCCGGGTCAACAGCATCCGCCCCACGGTGCGCACGATGGCATCCATGCTGACAAACGCTTCGTAGGGCAGCGTGGCGACGATGAACAGCGCCTGGGAGATGTGTCCCGCCGCCGCCCGTGCCGAGGTATTGAGGTGCTGCCAGAGCGACATGTCCTCGGGCACCCTGACGAATTCGCGGAGCGCGGCGATGAGGCTGGGAATCATCAGCACGCCCAGCACGCCGAAGGTCCAGAGCCACGAGGGCGCCAGGAGGCTCCACGACAGCATGAGCAGCAGGGTGGACGCGACCGGCATCAGGCTGCGGCGGAGGTTGTCGAACAGCTTCCAGCGGTGCAGGCCGCTCAGCGGGTTACGGCGGCGTCCCTGGGGCCCGGGCACCCGGGGCAGCAGCCAGCCGGCGAGCTGCCAGTCGCCCCGGATCCAGCGGCGCCTCCGGGCCACGTCGGTGCTGTAGCTGGTGGGATATTCCTCATAAAACAGCACGTCGGTCAGGAGGCCGGCGCGGGCGTAGGAGCCTTCCAGCAGGTCGTGGCTCAGGATCCGGTTCTCGGGAAGCTGGCCTTCGAGGGCCTCGCCGAACCCGGTGACGTCGTAGATGCCCTTCCCGATGTACGATCCCTCGTGGAACAGGTCCTGGTAGACGTCCGAGACGGCGCGGGTGTATGGATCGACCCCAGGGTCGCTACCGAACAGCCGGGCATAGAGTGAACGATTCCGTGCCGGCAGGCTCACGCCGACCCGGGGCTGGAGAATGCCGTAGCCCTCGACCACCCGTCCGCGGGCGGAGTCGTACCGGGGCCGGTTGAGCGGATGGGCCATCGCGGCGGCGCACTCGCGCGCGGCATCGCGGGGGAGCTGGGTGTCGCGGTCCAGGGTGATCACGTACCTCATCCCGGACAGCACTTCGGTGACCCCGACAATCGTGGAGAACGGCTCGGTCGTCCCGTGGCGGAGCAGCTCGTTCAGATCGGAGAGCTTGCCGCGTTTCCGCTCGTGGCCCATCCACACCCGCTCCCGGGGATTCCACCGGCGGGGGCGGTGAAAGAGGAAGAAGGCATCGTCCTCCTCGCGGGGGTACCGGGCGTTGAGCTCCCCGATCCGGGCCACGACCAGCCCGAGCAGCTCTTCGTCGTCGGCTTCGTGCTCGGTCTTCGCATCGCGAAAGTCGGTCAGCAGGCCGAAGTGGAGCCGGTCGTCGCGGTTGGCCAGGAAGCGAACCTCCAGCGCCTCGCACAGCTCCTCCGCGTCGGGACGGCTCGACAGGATGGCCGGCACCACCACGAGGGTGCGCGACTCACCGGGAATCCCGTGGGAATAATCCATCCGGGGGAGCAGGCTGGGACGGACCATCATCGTCGCGAGCCAGTTCACCAGCGAGAGCACCAGGTGACTCGCGCAGATCAGGGAGAGGATCGCCACCAGAACCTGGAGCGCCAGCGGCCAGCGGTCGGCGTGGGCCTCG
>JBBQML010000828.1:0-2678 GCA_038328885.1 Verrucomicrobiota bacterium
ATTCCAGGTCTGGATCGTCGTCGACATCGATGGTCGCGGTGTCTTCGTGGGCGACGCGTGGTCGGTGCTGAATCCGCAGCGGATCACCTGGTTGGGGGAGGGGGACGAGAAGATCTACGTGGACGACGCCTGGGAACAGGGTTTCCCGACCCACTTCGGCACGGGCACCGAGGACTACTACGGCTGGGCCGGGGGTGTCGTGCCGGATCGACGGGACGAGTTCGACGAACCGTTCCTCGCGAATGTCAGGGTCGGTGGCCTCGACGGTCGCACCGAGGGATTCAACATCTGCACCCGCACCCGGGCGCTGGACGCGATTCCCTTCGAGCGCCGCCTTCGCTTCGATATGGAATCCTCCTTCGGCACCGACATCCGCAATCCCTGGAACCTGCTGGGCTACTCCTCCGTCTGCTTCTGGTACGCCGTGCCCGGCGCCCGTGACAACCGGCCGCCGCAGCCGCGCGCGGCCCGGGCGCCGATCCTTTCGCTCGAGGACCTCCACCGCCGTGCGGAGGCCATCCGGGCGAGCGCGCCCGATCGCTGACCCACCCGTGCAGGGCCCAACTCGACCCGACCGCCGCGCCGGTTGGGTCGCCCATCCCACCGCAACTATGAAACGCTCCGTTCCCCGACATCCAACACTGCGGACCACGCTCGCTTCCGCCCTCATGCTCCTCGCCGGGCTCGTTGGCGCCGCGTCCGCAACCTACCAGAACCCGCTACTCCCGGAGAACCTGGCCGATCCGGCGGTGATCCGTCACGAGGGAGTTTACTACCTATATGCCACCGGTGAGGTCGACGGTGACAACGGCACGCGGGTCTATACCTCGACCAACCTCGTCGACTGGCAGCGGGGACCGGTGGTCTTCCAGCCCGGTGAGCCGCATGTCTGGGCGCCCGACGTCTGGCGCGACCCGGCCTCCGGGCGTTTCTACCTCTATTACACCGTGAACCAGACGGTGGGGGTCGCCGACGCCGAGGGTCCGCTGGGCCCATTCAACGTTCGCCGGAAGTTCTTCGATCGGGCGATCGACGCGCACCTGTTCCGCGACGACGACGGCAGGCTCTACCTGTACTATGTCCAGTTGCCCGGGTTCCGCATCAGCGTGCAGCCGATGGCCGGTCCCACCGAGACCCTCGGTGAGCCGAAGCCGGTGTTGCGACCGGAGTCGGACTGGGAAAAGCGCGCCGGCCACGTCACCGAGGGACCGTGGATGATCAAGCGGCAGGGGCGCTACTACCTGATTTACAGCGGGTCGGGCGCCGACACCCCCGACTACGCGGTCGGTTATGCCACCGCGGACAACCCGTTGGGTCCGTTCACCCGTGCGGCGCACAACCCGATCCTCCGGCGTTCGGAAGGGCTTTTCGGTCCGGGCCACGGATGCGCGGTTCAGGATGCCGCGGGTCAGTGGTGGCACCTCTATCACCAGAAGCAGACCGCGCGCGTCGAGTGGTCCCGGTTCCTTGCCCTCGACCCCCTCTGGTTCGACCAGCACGGGGAACTCCACAGCCGGGCCACCCGCGGAACCCGGCAGGCCGCACCCGCCGTCGTGGCCCCGCCGGGCCCCCGCCACTTCGATCGGCTCGTGTGGCGCTCCGAGCCGCCGGCGGACTGCCCCTTCGAACCCTCGACCGACCTGACCGGCCTGGAGTTTCTCGGGGTCCACAGCGACTACCGCTTCGCAGACACTTGGTATCCCTCCTGGGCCGCCGACGGGAACCTCTACTCGCCCTGGACCGACGGACCGCTCCACGGGGAGAACTCAACCTCGGACGCCATCGCGGGGGACACGAACAGCTTCGGCGGCTTCCGTCTGGTCCGCGGCAAGGCGACCACCGGCCAGGCGGTCATGGTGGGTGATGATCCGCTCACGCTCGAAGTTAAGAGCCTCGGCAAGGTTCAGGCCGACCCGCATCCCTACGGCGGACGCTATCCCTGTGGGAGCCTCGTGCATTGCGGCGTCTGGTATTACGGGACGTACTGCCTCTCGCCCGCCGGACAGACCGCCTTCGGCAGCACCGTGTACAACTGGCCCTGGCTGGGTCCGCTCGTCGGGTTCCGGGTCTCGCGCGACCTGGGGCTCACCTGGCAGGAAACACCGCACACCCCCGAGAAGCCGCTCCTGGGCGAGACCGGCATGTGGGGGCATCCGGTCAAGGTCGGCGCCCCGCACTTCGTGGACTTCGGGCGCGACCTGGAGCACTCCCCGGACGGGAAGGCTTACCTCGTCGCCACTGGCGCCGAACTCTCCGACCCGAAGCCGCGCTTCGAGAACCTTAGCTGGATCACCGGGGATCAGGTGTATCTTCTCCGCGTCACACCTTCCCCGGAGACGATCAACGACCCGAAGGCCTATGAATTTTACGCCGGCCAGGATCCGGAGGGGCGGCCGCGGTGGACCAGGGAACTCAGGGAGATCCGACCCCTGCTCGAATGGAACAACCGCATGGGCTGTGTGACGGCGACTTATTTCGCCCCGCTGCGGAAGTTCGTGATGTGCGTCACCGACGGCGGCAACACGTGCGCCCAGATGAACACCTACCTGCTCGAGGCGGACACCCTGACCGGCCCGTGGCGGTTGGTGACCTACCTGGAGAACTTCGGGGAGCAGGCCTATTTCGTAAACTTTCCCTCGAAGTTCATCAGTGCCGACGGCCGCACGGCCTGGCTGTGC
>JBBQML010000829.1:0-2676 GCA_038328885.1 Verrucomicrobiota bacterium
GGGTTCACTGGCCCCGTGCCTTCCGCCCTCCCGCCAGCGCGGCCCCGTTGTAGCCGCACCGCTCGTGTTCACAGGCACCCGCATTGGCGAGCCTTCCGCGCTCCCGAGAGCGCGGCCCCGTTGAAGCTTGATTTACTTTAGCTGGCCACCTCGGACAGCGCCGCCCATCCGCCCACCCGAGAGCGCGGCCCCGTTGAAGCGGACCAAGCGGATCAAAGTAGTCCGCCGTTTTCTTCCCTTCCGCGCTCCCGAGAGCGCGGCCCCGTTGAAGCCGCGTGCACGGGACCAACGAGACGCGATCCCCTCGCCAGAACACCCTCGGAAAAGTCATACCCCGACGCGGTCGAATTCGCGCGGCGATGGGCCTCGAGGTAGTTGATGCGGATCTCGCGTCCGGAGAAGTGCAGCCCCCGACTCATCAGGAATTGAGGCCAATCGCAGGCAAGCGTCCGTGGCGTCCCGGCTGGCGGGGGCAATGCGCCCGCCCCGGCCCGGATCGCTGCTACGACCAGGGCCACGAATAGTCACGCGCGGACAAAACCCGGCTGCTGACGTGCCAGGTTCACGGTTCGACGTTACAGGCCAGGGGAGTCCAGCCTTGCGGCTCCGCGTGGAAATCGACTAACGCGGTGCGGTGCCCGTCGCGGTCAGGCGGCGGCGCAGGTTCTCCATCAGATCGGGATAGGCCTGGTTGCTGCGGGTGAACTCGTCCACCAGGGCAAGCGCCTCGGCGGGGCGGCCCTGCGCCGCGAGGTGGGAGGCCAACCGCTCCAGCGGCTCGTAGGCTGAGGGCGCCATCTGCCGCGCCGCCCGATAAATCAACTCCGCTTCCTGCCCCAGATTCTGGTCGGCCAGCACCTTCCCCTGGATCATCGCCATCTGCGCGTACTCACGACGCGCGGTGGAATCAGCCTCCAGGCTGGTCTCCCCCTCCAACCGCGTCGCGGTCGCCCGCCAATAATCCGCCGTCTCCGCCCCGCGCTGGGCCGGCATCGACCCACCTGCCCCGCCCGCCCCGGGCCGGATCTCCAGCACCGCGCCCGAAGGAACGATGTCCGCCGCCAACCCGCCGAGATCAAAGGATCCGTCCACCGCGAACGTCGTCCCCGGGTTGCGCTCGATCAGCGCCCGCAGGATGTCCCCCCGCACCGATTTCGGATCGACCCCGGGCACGCTGCCGCTGTCCACCGGGGCCTGGTCCCGGCGCAGAATCTTGTCGAGGTCCTCCCGGTTGAGGCTCCCGAACCGCTCGGGGTGCGCGAGGGCGAGGTACTCGAGTTGGGCCGGGTCGGCGAAGGCATCAGGCGCGACGATCATGGCCCCGGCCCCACCGGCGTCGCCGAACAGGGCCGGGATGTAACGCCCCGCGTCGGTGCCGGAGATATAGACGGTGCCGGGCCGCAGGGACCCCGCCACCGACTCGCCGTAAGCCAGCAGTTCATTGGCCGGCCAGGTGGTGGCCACCGCGGCGGTGCCAAAGGCCTCGGCGATGGCCGGCCACAGGCCCTCGACCGATTTCGCCGTCTCCGGCGCGTTTTTCATCGCCGAGATCGTGTTGTACAGCCCCTTGATGTCGCCCCAGTTCCCGGCCTGCAGCGCGTCGAAGAACTGCTCCACGTCCGCGGGAATCTCCTGTCCGCGCTGGCGGGCCAGTTCCCGTGCGATCTCCCGTCGCGTCTGCCCGAACGTGGCCACCCGGGTCGCCACCACAGCTTCGGGAGACCGCCCGCCGTCCTGATCGGCCCGGGTCCGGCGGAGGCCACCGATGGCCCGGTCTCGTGCCGCGCCTGAAGGACGATTGGCCCCCGCCACCCCGGCGCTCATGCCCGCGACCCCCTCCGTGCCCGCCACGTCGAGCGCGGAAGGACGGCGCTTCGGCAACAAGGCGAGGACCACGACGGCGGCCAGTCCGAGCAGGATCAGGTAGAGGAACCAGGAACGACGGGCGGGCTCGGCGGCCACGGGCTTCGGCTGGGGACGCGAGGATTCTCTTTCTCTCATGGTGAAAAGGGCCGGGCGGGTGAAACACCGCCCGAGGCCGGAAGTCTCCAACGAAATATCCCCGCCGCCAAGTGCGACGCCATGGTGAACAACCGAACGAAACACCGGTGCAGGACGGAGCGGGATCGCCATCGCGCCCCAGCGCGCGGCAGGATCGCGGCGGCCGATGGAACTTCGCGACTTCGCCGAACAAGTGCTGTTTGCCCGCTCGCTCGAGGAGAAGCTGCGGGCCCCCGGTGGTCCCGTCACCGACGAACGCCCCGGGGCACCCCACGTCGCGCCCGCCCAACCCGGCCGCCCCCCCGGGCTCGAGTTCAAGACCTCGCGCGGCAACCTGAGCGAGGCCCCCGGACTGCATCAACTCGAAGGCGCCCACGAGCGCGGCCGCCTCCTCCATTTCTTCGCCAACCACGAACTGCTGGCGACCGAACTCATGGCCCTGGTGCTGCTGCGCTTCCCCGACGCCCCCGAGGCGTTTCGTCGCGGGGTGTATCAGACCCTGCGGGACGAGCAGGAACACACCCGGCTCTACCTCGACCGCATGCGCGATTGCGGCATCGGCTTCGGGGAACTGCCAGTGAGCGGCTACTTCTGGCGCGCCGTGGCGCCCATGGAAAGCCCGATGGACTTCGTCGCCAGCCTCAGCCTGACCTTCGAGCAGGCCAACCTCGATTT
>JBBQML010000830.1:0-2667 GCA_038328885.1 Verrucomicrobiota bacterium
GAGTCCGTCCAAGAACGGTAGCAACCTGCGTCGGAAGGGGCCTTTTTCTTCGTGGCCTTCGTGGTGAGTTTATCCGGCGAGGGGCGGGACGGGGGTGCGGACCGTGGTTTCGTCCTGCCGGGCGGTGAGGTCGATGGCGAGGGCGGCTTCGCCGGTGGGGATGTGGCCGGGGGCGGGGGTGGTGGGGGAGGCGCTCGCGGGTTGGGGCTTGCTCCCGGGCGCCTGGCGGGCGGCGTAGCGGGTCCACCAGGCGGTTCGCTCGGCAATCTTCCAGCTGCGGGCGAAAGGCGTGGCCGCCAGCAGGGCGCGAAGTTCTTCGGCCGATTGCGGCCGGTCGGCGGGGTCCTTGGCGAGACACCGCAACAGCACACCTTCCAGTTCCGGGCTGACCGGGTTGGTGGAACGGGCGCTCGGGGGGACCGGGGTGGAGGTCAGATGGCGTTCGTAGAGATCGAGGAAAGTGGCCGCTTCGAAAACCCGCTCGCCGGTGATGAGAAAGTAGCCCAGCGCACCTACCGAGTAGAGGTCGCTGCGCGGATCGCTGCCCAGCGGGTTCTTCAGGGACTCAGGCGGCATGTACGAGGGCGTGCCGGTGATGGTGGTGGCCGCAGTGCCCGTTCGCGGGTCGCCCGGCGCGCCGTGGGCGGGTTCGCGGATTTCGCGGACGAGCCCGAAGTCGAGCACCTTGACGTAGTCCGGCAGTCCGCCGCGTTCGCAGAGGATCACGTTGGCGGGCTTGATGTCGCGGTGGACGAGCCCGGCGGCGTGGGCTTCGGAGAGCGCCCCGCAGACGTGGGTGAGGATGTGGACCACACGGGCTTCGGGCAGGGGTCCCGTGCGGCGCACGAGGTCCTGGAGGTTCAGGCCGCGGAGGTACTCCATCGCGTAGTAGAAGATCCCCTCGGGCGTGCGGCCATAGTCGTAGATCTGGATCGTGTTCGGGTGGGTGAGGCGGCAGGTGAGACAGACCTCGCGTTCGAAACGGCGGATCGTCTCGGGGTCGGCGCGGTTGGGGAGCAGCAGTTTGACGGCCGTGTCGCGGCGGAGCAGCGCATGGCGGGCGCGGTACACCACGCCCATGCCACCTTCGCCGATGCGTTCCTCCAGCGTGTACTGCCCAAGTTGCTTCAGGCGGAGTTCGATCTCGGTCAGTCGACGCCGGGAGGCCACGTTCGCGAAGGAGAACAGGAGCATGCCCACGCCGCACAGGAGGAGCAGGAGGAAGAGGATCAGGAACAGGAACTTCAGGACGCGGAGCGGCTGGTAGGCCTCGGTGGCGTCGATCTGGGTGGCGACCCCAAACCCGCGATGGGGCAGCCAGCGCCAGGCGCCAACCACGGGCACACCCCGGTAGTCACGCGCCGGCTGCGTGTCCAGGCCCCAGCCTCCGGCCACGCCGTTGCTCACGATCAGGGTCAGGGGACGGATGGGCGAGTCGGGGTCTTCGGGGGAGATGGACTTCGGCCGCTCGCTTCCCGGGTCACTCAGCCGGAGGTTCAGCGCGGAGCTCGAGTCGGCCCGATCCTCGATCAGACCGAGGGTGCGGAGTTGGTCGTCGAAGCGGCTGCGCGAGATCAGCAGTCCGCGCTGGTCAAAGGCATACGTCTCGCCGGACTTGCCGGAGCGCGCGACGGAGAGGATGCGGGAGAATTCGTTGTCGGGATTCACGATCAGGGCGAGCGCTCCGCGCACCACACCGGCGTCGTCGAGGATCGGCGCGGCGACCTGCATGAGGGTGAGGTCGCCACGGCGGAAGCGCCCTCCGTCCGGAGGAGCGCCGCGATCGCCGGCGGACGGGCCGTCGTCCGGGAGCGGGCCGATTCCGGCGGTCTCGCGGCGGCGGTTGGGCTCACCGTCGTGATCGTCCCTGGTACCGTCTCTGGTGCCGTCCCTGGTACCGTCGCGTTCCGGGCGCTGACCGGTGGGGGGCTCGGGGCGGAAACTCGGGCCCCCGTCCGATCGGGGGCCGGCCCCACCGGTCCCCGGACGGGGTCCGAAGCCGGGGGGGCGCCCGGGCTTGAATGGGGTGATGACGACCGGGGAGGCGTTGGCGAAGAGTTGGGTGTAGCGGGCGACGTGGTCCTCATGGACGGCCATGCCGTTGCGTCCGCGGAGGCGCATGGTCCCGCTGATCACCGTGAAGTTCGTGCTGACGAGATGGGCCATGCCGTACCCGACGTGTTCGAGGCGGGAGCGGAGGTGGTTCGATAGCTCCTCGGCGTCCGGGGAGGCGCGGCCGCGACGTGGTCCGAAGCCGTCGGCGGAGGAGGGGGCTGGGTTGGTGACGGCACGGTTCAGGGTCTGGAGGGCGAGTTCACGCAGGCGCGGTTCGGTGGCCAGGGCCGTGGCGAGGGTGACCTGGTTGGTCATCCAGATCTCGAGGGCGGTGACATTTGCCTCGATCGTGGCGGCCAGTTTGCCCGCCAGTTGGGATTCGATGGTTTGACGCAGCCGCGCGTTGCACCACCAACCGAAGACGGCGATCAGGCCGGCGAAGAGTAGAGGGGCGATCCAGGTGCGCTTCAAAGTGGGGGCGTCCATGCGGCGTCCGGCTCCCCAGACGTCGGGCGGGGTGGGGAAGGTTGCAGGTTAGATTCGTGGCGCTCCCGGAGCGCGCCTCTACCGAGGCGCACGCAACCCCCAGGGCGAGTACGAGGCTGCCGATGG
>JBBQML010000831.1:0-2665 GCA_038328885.1 Verrucomicrobiota bacterium
CTATCCGCCGGCGAGAAAGCAGTGGTTTCCGGTCACGTGCTGGCCCCGACCGTGTTCGGCTTATTCGGTCCCGGACGGCCGGGTCGCCTGCCCTTGCGCCTGGATCTCTGGATCGCTCCCTTGGCCGTGTTCGCCATGCTCGTCGCCGCCGGTCTCTGGTGGTGGAAAGCCGAACACGCCAAGTCCGAGATGATCCGCCTCGCGGACGTCGCCCGGCAGGAATCGGCGCGCTCCGCCGCAGAAGCGGCGGACGCTGCGCGAGCCCGGGAGGAAAAACAGGCAAAAAGGGAAGCCACCGCGGAGCAGCAGCGCCAGGAATCCGATCGTCTCGCGGCGGCTCAGCAGGCGCTCGCGCAACAGCGTGAAACCGAGCGCCGGGCCGCCCTCCACTTGCAGGTTCACGGTCGCCTCGCGGAGGTGGAGACGCAGTTGGAAACCGAATCGCGCCGACTCTCCGCAGTGGAGCTCGGCATCTCCGAATTGCGGGCCCGGGAACGGGAACTGGGAGTTCAGGGCGGATGGTCCTTGGAGTGGACCCGCCAGCGCCGGTCGTTGCTCGAATCCTATCGGCAATGGCTCGTGGAATTTATCGTCCAGCACCCGGCCCGCGTCCGCTTGAAAACGGCCGCCCAGTTGCTCCTCGCGGGCGACCCCGACGCGGCTGCCTTGGAGGCGCAGGTGGTGGTGGACCTTTGGACGCTGCATGCCGACGAACCCCGCAATCGTCGCTACCGGGAAGTCGGCCGAAGCCTCGTCGAAACATCGGTCGCCAGCGCGTCGTGGCCCGCGGAAGCGTACGCGCAGGTCCGGAGGGACGAACCGGAGGCGGTCGATCGTTTTCTCGCGGAACTGCGTCGGGGTTTGTCGTACCTCGACGAGCCAGGGAGGGAGGCATTGCCCGCGGACTGGCAGTCGCGCATGCTGCCGCTTTCCCTGCTCGCGGGTCGCGAGGATCGGGATTTCCAACGCTGGCAGCCCCGTTTTATCGGCACGCTCAGCGTTCGCACGCATCCCGCAGGCGCACTTCTGGTTGACGAATCAGGAACCACGCTCGGGCCGGCGCCGCAATCGCTGGAGCGGGTGCGAGGAGCCAAGGTGCAGCTCTCGGTTACCCTGCCCGGCTACCTGCCCGCCACGGCGGAAGCCACCGTTGGCTCGGGCGAAACCCAAATTGTCCAAATCGAACTGACTGAGATCCCGGTCCCGAAAATCGGACAAACGTTCACCATCCCGGATCTCGGTCTGGTCCTCCGCTGGATCGAGCCGGGCCGTTTCGATCTTGGCAGCCCCGCTCAGGAGGACGGACGGTCCCCCGAGGAAGGCCCTCAGATCCCGGTCCGCTTGAGCCAGGGTTATTGGCTGGGCCAATACGAAGTGACGCAGCGGGAATGGTCGATCCTGATGGGACGGAATCCGAGCGCCTTCAAAGAGCTTGGAGCGGACGCCCCGGTCGAAAGCGTCTCCTGGAAGGATGCGATGGAATTTGGCCGACGTCTGACGGAACGAGAACGGGTCGCGGGGCGGCTTCCGGCAGGTCTGGCCTACACCCTTCCCACGGAAGCCCAGTGGGAGTACGCCTGCCGTGCGGGAACCACCGGACCGTACTCGGGCCCACTCGACTTGGTCGCTTGGCACGGAATCGCACGCGGAGGCTCAACCCAGCCGGTGGGTCAGAAGGCCCCCAACGCCCGCGGGCTTTACGACATGCACGGCAACGTCTGGGAGTGGTGCCGGGACTGGTACGCGGACGGCTACAAACCGCATCCGACCGGTGCCGAGGTGGTTGACCCCCAAGGTCCCGCGACGGGCTCCTACCGAATCAATCGTGGCGGAGGCTGGCGAAGCCCCGCCCTGAGCTGCCGCTCCGCTTTCCGCCATTGGCTGGCCCCGAACGATCGCGGCAACGGGCTCGGTTTCCGTCTGGCCCTGGTTCAGTCCAGTTCACCCGACCTCTGACACGGAACCCTCAGGACCGGGCGTTCGCGTTGCCCGGAACGGCTTGGGTCGGCCGACTGAGCCGGAGCGTCAGAGACCTTTCTTGATGAAAACGACGTCCGGATCGCCAGGTCGCACCTTGACCGTCTTCTGATTCGTCGAATCCGTGCCGATGTAGCTGATCGAAGCGGAGGCCAGGACCGGCAGGTATTTCCGGAGATCGTCGCTCTCGTCCTCGCTGCTCGCCCGCACACTCCAGAGTTCCTCGGGGGGACGGCCCTCCTCGCGCGGTCGGTTTTCGCGCGCGTTGAGTACAATGTACTTTTCGTAGGTCGTGACCGGAACGACCACATCCTGATAACCGATCAGTTCCGACCGGGGAGGCTGGTGCACGGCCACGGTGCGCATGCTGGTCCGGCCGTTGGCGGACGTGACAGGGACGGTCTCGTAGCGGATACCGCCGCCCACCTGAGCATAGATCGGCATGCTGTTCCGTTCCATCTTCGTTCGCGGCTGCTCAATCCCAAACGCAACCTCAATGACCATGTCCGCATTCTCCGGAACCGGAGCCTCATAGAGCCCCTTGCCGGACAGTGCAGTCCGAATGTAGTTGGCCGCTTCCCTCTCCCGCAAAGACTCCTCGCCGGTCATTGCACCACTCTTATGTCTGATCCGGTAGGATTGGGCGTCGACCACGCCAGGCTTGCTGATCGCATCGACCTTGACTTGA
>JBBQML010000832.1:0-2663 GCA_038328885.1 Verrucomicrobiota bacterium
TACCGCGGCGATCAACACCGACAACAGCACCAGGGTCGCCGGCAGGCTCGGCGCTCCGGTGCCGTTCCGCGTGCGCTGGTACAACCATGCCACGGCCAGGCCACCCAACAGCCCCAACGCCAGCCGCAACGCCATCGGTCCCGCGGCCGGCCCGGGCTCGTTCACCATCGTCTGCTGCATCCACTCGGGCATCATGTGTTCTCCCCCTCCCGCAGGACCGACTCCGGCTCCCGGACCAGCCCGCACGACCGCACCCCCAGCCGATACTTCGACAAGGGCCCCGACACCAACCCGGTCTCCTCCAGGAAGCGGCGCACCACCGCCGGCACTTCCGAGGCGAACTTCACTTCCAGCACGCCGCTCCCCTGGAGGAGGTCCCCGCCATCGATCCCGCCCGGCGCGCGAAACCGGTCGGCCGGCACCGCCCGCAGTTCGCGATCCAGCGTGACGCGAAAACGCCCCGGCGCCTCCAACCCCTGGCGCGCCACACGCCAATAGTTCATCAGGATGACGGGCCGCAGCCCGCGGAGGCAGAGCCGATGATGAAACCACGCCCCTCCCCACGTGAGGCCGTTCGCCACCGTCACCAACCGGTCCAAGTCAGCGGTACTCACCGACACCCTCCGCTTCCGGACCACGCCTTCACGCTTGAGTTTGCGCTCGAGGAACAGGTCCGCCGCATCGCCGTAGCGACGAATCCGAAACTTGGCGCGCCCAAAGGAGCCCCGCCGGTGGAACATATCGAAGCCGGGCGTGTCGAGGTACAGGCTCTGCACCAAGTACGCATCTGCTTCCGTTCCAGTCCCATGAGGATCCGGCGTCAGCTCCGTGCGCATCCACGCGAGCACACGCGGCACCGCCTCCGGTCCCACCGGAAACTTGATCTCGCGAACCCCGTCTCTTCGCTCTTCAGCCACGGCTCGAATCCTCGGTTTCCTGCCTGGGTCCTCCGACCGACTGACTCATCACCCGTCCCTGGGGCCCCGGGATGCAACGCATTCGATTCCCCGCCCCGAGGCTCCCACCCCACCCTTTCACCCACGCCTGCCCGGACACGACCCGCCCCCGGCGGCGGACGATCGACTGCCGGCCCACCCAAAGGCGGGGACGCCCGGACCGGTGCGAAGCCAACCTCGTCCGCGCGCCGTTTGCCATCCCGTTCCTCATCCGGTTCCCTGCCCCAACGCTCGAACACCGACCAGGCCCACCGGCTTGCCCATCTGCCCATAGGTTGCCAGCGCCGAACTCCAGGTCCCAGCTGCCTGTGACCGTCACGGGGCGGTTCTGTGACGAATCCGCGCTGGACGGGGACGAAGGGATGCCCTGGGAGAATGTCGAAAAAGGCTCCAGGCCCCCGGTTGCCAGACTTCTTCAACTGCCTTAATGATGTGCGCCATGTCGGCCGAACCGGGTACCACGGACGCCCCTTCCCTCCCCGCCCCTCCCCCCACTCCGCGTCGCGAACCAATCGTCGCCATCCAGCACCTCACCAAGGTCTATCGCCAGGGCGATATCAACGTCACCGCCCTCAACGGCGTGTCCCTCGAGATCGCGGTCGGGGAGTTCCTCGTGCTCATGGGGCCCAGCGGCTCGGGTAAATCAACGCTCCTCCACCTCATCGCCGGAATCGATCGCCCCTCCGAAGGCGAGCTCCACGTGCAGGGCATCGACATCACGCGGCTCAATGAATCGCAACTCGCCGACTGGCGGAACCAGAACGTCGGGTTTGTCTTCCAGAGCTTCAACCTGGTCCCGGTGCTCACCGCCGCCGAGAATGTCGAACTGCCCCTCCTCCTCACCCGCCTGGGTCGCCAGGAACGTCGGCGGCTCACCAGCACCGCGCTGGAGTTGGTCGGCCTCGCCGATCGCCACCACCACCTGCCCAGACAGATGTCCGGCGGCCAGGAGCAGCGGGTGGCCATCGCCCGCGCGCTCGTCACCGATCCCAGCCTCGTGGTCGCCGACGAACCCACAGGCAACCTCGACTCTCACTCGGCGAATGAGGTCCTCACGATCCTCCAGTCCCTCAGCCGCGATCACGGCAAAACCGTGATCATGGTCACCCACGATCCGAAGGCCGCCGCCTTCGGATCGCGCCAAATCCACCTGGAAAAGGGCGAACTGAGCGCCTGACTTCGCCCTGCCTCGCCGCCATGACGCTCTCCGGCTTCGTCCTCCGCAACGCCTTCCGCAACAAACGACGAGCGCTGTTGTCCACCCTGAGCGTGGCCGCCAGCCTCTTCCTCCTGGTCACCCTCCAGACCTTCCAGCGGGAGCTTACCCTCCCCCCCGAAGACGTCGGCTCCTCGCTCCGCATCGCCGTCCGCAACAAGGTATCCCTCGGGCTGACCCTCCCCGCCCGGCAACGACCAATCATCGAGAAGATCCCCGGTATCGCCGCCGTCACCCCGTTCACCTTTTTCGGCGGCCGCTACCGCGACGAGGAGTTCACCCCATTCGCCCAGTTCGCAGTCGACCCCACCGCCTTCACGAACGTTTTCGTCGATGCCAAGTCGCCCCCCGAGCAGCTCGCCGCGTGGTTCAAGGACCGCAACAGCTGCCTGGTTGGCAGGGACACCCTCGAGCGCTACGGGCTGAAGCCGGGCGACAAACTCAAGCTCGCCGGCACGTTCTACCCGGTGGACCTCGACCTGCTGATTGCG
>JBBQML010000833.1:0-2663 GCA_038328885.1 Verrucomicrobiota bacterium
GCTCCCACCCCCCCCCCCCGCCCCCCCCCACCCCGGGGGGGGGCGCGGGTGGCGGCGGCCGCGCCCGCCCCTGGCGGTGGCCCCCCCGCTTCCAGGCCGTTGACCCACCAGAGGAAGCTGTAACTGCCGTAATGTTCGGTCTGGTTGTCCGGCACACGCTGTGAACCGAGGGTCCGTTGACCGGGCAGCAGGGCCGCCGCGTTGGTGCCGGCCCGGGGCAGGGTGGGCGGAAGGGGGGAGCGGGTGGCGAGATGAACCAGGTCGACGGGCAGCAACGTCCGGTCCTCCCATCGCCCGTCGCGAAGGTAGAGCTGCCCGAAGCGGGCGAAGTCCCGGGGGGAGATCGAAAGTCGGCCCGCACGCTCGCCGGTCCCCATGCCGGTGAGGGTTGGGCCGTCCTCGCAGCCGAGTGGGTCCGCCACCCGTGGTCCGAACAGGCGGGCGTCCACCTCCGGCCACGGGAGCTGCCAGACCCGGCCGAAAAGGAGGTCGATGAACAAGGCCATCTGCCAGTCGTTGTAGGCGAACGCGGTTCCGGGGGCCTCGCGCAGCCCGTAGCAGGAGGTCTGGGTGGCAAGGTGGCGCCAGGTGATCGCGCGATCCTTGTGGCCCAGCGCAGGGTTGAGGGTTTCGAGGCGTGGCTCGAGCCCGCGTACCGGTTCGTCCAGCGAGCCGATCCGGCCCTCGGCCAGCGCGAGGAAGAGGAAATGCGCGTAGATCGGTTTCGCCGCCGAGGCCACGTCGCCGGACCGCGTCGGATCGCCCCAGTGGAACACCATCCTTCCGTGCCGAACCACGCAGCCACGGCCGCCGGTCAAGCGGGCCAAGGCGTCCAGGCGCGAGGGATCGAGGCCCGCCTCGGCCGGTGTGGCGGTGGGCCAGGGGAGCGGAGCAGCCGGGACCTGGAGGGCGCCGAGGAGCGCGAGCAGGCAAGCAAGCCAGGGGAGACAGCGAGGGCGTTGCATGGCGCTTTCAGGGACGGCGGAGGTGGTTGCGCAGTCGGCGCAGGAACCAGACCCAGGCCTTCGGATCCCTGAGCGCGTGGAAATTGTTGCGCAGGTAGCGGAGCGGGTGCCGGGTGAGGTTGTGCATCAGTTTCCGCCGGACCTGCTCGAGCGCGGCCTCGGGATCCAGGTGCTCCACCTGGAACTTGTCGCGTTGCCACTGGAGGTACGCGCGCCAACTGGCCTCCAGGTCCGTCGGCCAAACCCCGTCCACCGCGGGCGCCCGGCGATCGCGCACCGTGATGATCCGGTGGGCGGTGACGTAGATCCCATCACCGCCCCCGTGGGCCAGGAGGCCCGAGAGCAGCGCGTACATGTGCGAGTAGTCGGTCGCCAGGGTGCTCTCGGCCACCGTGAGATCGAAGCGCGCGGTGCGGAAGATGTTCGAACTGACCAGGGTGTGCTCGATGAGGGCGTGCGGGTTGGTGCGGGCGCATTCGGCGGCGTAGCCCCGGTAATTCGCGAACCGCCGCGGGCGCAGGATCTGCGGGTCGTAATGGGTGTCGAAGCAGAGAACCAGATCGGACACCGGCGTTCGGCGAAGAGTCTCCAGCACGTGACCCAGCGCTCCGGCGCAGAGCAGTTCGTCATCGCCAATCACCCAGCAGAACTCCCCTGCAGCAAGGCGGACACACGAGTTCACGTTTCTGCTGGCGCCGACGTTCTCCGGGTGGCGGTGAGTGGTGAGGGAGGGGAGGCGGTCCTGGGCGGCGGCGATAACGGCGGGAGTGTCGTCGGTCGACGTGTTGTCCGAGACGTGCAGAGTGACCAGGCCGGGGGGCTGGGGCAGCGCGAGGATCTGGTCCACCAGCGCGTTGAGCAGGTGCTTCAGGTATCCCGAACGGTTGCGCGTTGGGATGGCGATGGAGAGCAGCGGGGCGGCCATGCTTCAGCCTTGTCGGCGGGGCGTGGAGCGGTCAGCGGTGGGCGGTCACAGTGGGCGGTAGGCAGGATCAGCGTTTCACGAGATACCAGAGCCGCCGGAAGACCCTCGGCCAGGTCGCCGGGATGAGGAACAGGGCGGCGTTGTTGCGAAACGTCTTCCACGGGTGCTGTAGGGCCTGCCGCATCCACTCCTCGGAGACGAGTCGGGAGTGCATCTCCGGGTCGAGTTCCGTCAACTCGAACTCCTGCCGAAGCCAATTCAGGCAACGGCGCCAGTTGGCGTCGGAGTTGGCGGGGAGCTCGTTGTCCGGCGGCGCCGGGCGTTCCTCCCGGACGACGACGGTCTTCCGGTCCGTGAAATGGACCGCGCCGCCCTGGCTCTTGAGCCCCTTCATCAAGCCGAACCAGTGCGCGTAGGTACTGATGTCCTTGAGGGAATCCGCCAGGGCGTGATCGAAGCAATCGCTGCGGAACGTATTCAGCGAGATCGCCCCGGCGGTCATGAGGGTCTCCGGGTCGGCCTGAGCGGCGTGTCGGACGAACTCCGCGACATCGCCATAGGTGTGCGGCAGTCCCAGGCGGGTGGCGTAGCGGCTTCCATCCCAGTGCACGAACCAGCCCGGGCGATGTTCGCGCAGGTGGCGCAGGAGGAAGGTGAGGCAGTCTGGAGCGAGCCATTCGTCGTCGCCGATCAACCAGCGGTAGGTGCCCTCGCCGGTGCGGCAACAGAGCAGCGCGTTGTACATGGCGCCGATGTTCTGCGGGTTACGCGAG
>JBBQML010000834.1:0-2662 GCA_038328885.1 Verrucomicrobiota bacterium
TTTTGAATTGAAGATGTGTTACGCGGCGACCTCCGACCTCCGACCTCCGACCTCTGACCTCCGACCTCTGACCTCTGACCTCTGACCTCCGACCTCTGACCTCCGACCTCCGACCTCCGACCTCCGATCACCGATCCCCAGACCGGAACCCGCAGGCCAGCAGGGCTTGGCGCAGGGCGGCGAGGGGGAGACCCACGACGTTCGTCAACGAGCCGTGGATGGCTTCGATGACCGACTCGCCGCTCTCCTGCACCGCATAGGCCCCGGCCTTGTCGAGCGGGCTCACGCGACCCAGGTAGTCCGCGATCTGGCGGTCCTCGAGCGGGTGAAATAACACGTGGGTGGTCTCGGCGAAGCTGCGGCGAAAGCCCTCCCGGGCGTGGATCAGGCAGATGCCGGTGATGACCTGGTGGGTTCGGCCGGCCAGTGCACGCAGGAACGCCGCCGCCTCCCGCAGATCCCTCGGCTTGCCGAACACCCGCACGCCCAGAGCTACCTCGGTATCGGCACCGAGCACGAGCGCGTCGGGGCGGCGCTGTGCGACGGCACGCGCCTTGGCCGCGGCATTGGCCAGACAGATCTCATGCGGGGCGAGTGGGCCCTCGGCGATCTCGACAACGTCGGGGACGTCGACCTCGAATGGGAAGCCGAGTTGGCGCAGCAGGGAGGACCGGCGGGGAGAAGCGGAAGCCAGGATCAACGGGAGCGGCTTCATGTCGGCTACAGCAGAACCGGGGCGGCTGACGGGTTCAAGGAACCTGGGACGGGCGCAGCCTGGCGAGTTCCTCGCTCCAGCGCCGCGCCTCCCGCTCCTCCTTCAACTCCTGGGCCAGCGAATACAAGCGTTCGTACAGGAGGATCGGGTCCGCCACAGCCATCGATTCCTTCAGCAGCGAGGCATAAGCCCGGTAGGCGTCGCGAGCCTCCCCGGCCGCCTGGAAAGCCTCGGCAAGGTTCCAAGCCAGACGGTTGCGTTGCTGGGGACTCGCCAGCTTCAGGGCTCGCCGGTAGACCTCCGCCGCGCGCGCGTGATGCCCGGCCTCGCGTTCGAAATCCCCGAGTTTCTCCTGCAGAATCGGCGAGAACTTGCTGCGCGGTTCGGCAGCGAGGTCCGCGATGATCTCCTCGAGCCTGCCCCCCGCCTCCCGCCGGCGGTTGTACATCGTCGTCAGGCTCCAATCCACGCGGCCCTGTCTGCGCAAGGCCAGGTCCTTCAAGCGGTCCAGCGCCCCCATCCCGAAGGGGCGATACAACGGATCGCCGACCACCGTGAGCTGCCACGAGAGGTACCGCTGCGAAGCCACGGCAGCCTCCCCCCAGGTGAACCCGAAGTAGAGCAGGCGCCCGATCGCCATGGCGATTTCCGGGGTGCCGTCCAGGTAAGGCTCCGCCACCATGCCCATGGTGGCGGTGACCCCGCGGGCCACCAACGGCCCAACCCAGGTCTGGTTCGTCGACCGCAGGTTACCGGCACTGAACGAGTGCAGGTGGTAAGCGATCGCCCCAGGCATGAACTCCACCAAAGGCTGGGTAAACGGCCCGGTGACGTCGGCCGCGTACCATCCCGCGTACAAGGCAACGTGGCTGAGGGGAAAACCGACCGGAAGGGTCGCCTCCTTCCGGTCCAGGTGGGTGTCGAACCCATACCCGCTCGCCAGCGCCCAGGCGTTAGAAATCCAGCGATCCCCCGGGAGATAAGCCGGGTCGCTGAGGCCCCGGATGTCGAAGTAGGCCCGCCCCAGCAAACCGTTCCGTTCCGCTTCCAAGGCACGGTCCACCAACCCCGCCGCCAGGGCCGGGGTCGGACCGTCCAACCGTCCCACCACAAACACCCCCGCCGCAGGCTGGAAAACCGCCGGGTTCGTATGCCCCCACCACGGGTTGATCAGCGGACCCGTCAGCGGATGCCCGGCTAGCAACAGGGGTAGCACCGTGAGTTCGGCGTCCACCGCGGCCTCATTGCGTCGCAGTCCCTCGGGCAGGCTCGCGGTCTCCGGTTCGCGCCGCGTCGGATCCTCCAGCACCCGCCACGGCACGCCGTAGCAGACCACCAGGTTGCGCACCTTGGCCCCGGTCACCGCCTGGACCACCCGACCCGGGCGGTCCTCGGAAGCCGGCCGGATCTCGTCCCGTGCCTCCATCAATCCGCGTCCCGTCAATTCCGCCACCAGCGGCCGCTGGAGCCGCGACTCGAAGTCAGCCCGGGTGATGACTTCCGAGGAAGGGAGCGACAGACCGATGAGTTGGTTGGTGGGGACGCCCCGGCGCCCCGCATAGTGCTGCGCCACCGAGAGGGACTCGGGCACGAGGGTGTTGTAGAGGACCACTGCGGTCGCTCCCCGCGGGTCGGCAGCCTCCGCCGTCGCTTCCGTGGCCCGCCCATGGCTCGTCCACAGCACCAGCCAGGCCAGAACCAAACCCCACCCAAGGCCGAGGCCCGTCGTCCGGCTCCGCAGCCACGTCCGTCTGAGTTCGTATCGCATGGTCACCCCTGAATCTGACGGGCTCGCGGTCATCACGCAAAGTCCACTCGGAGTCCGTCGTAGGCCAACCGAACGCCCGACGGCATCTCGGCGTCGTCACGGTCGTGGTCGTAGTCGTGGGTAAGATGGGTCAGGAAGGTGCGCTCGGCGCCAATCCGGCGGGCCGCGGTGAGGGCTTC
>JBBQML010000835.1:0-2650 GCA_038328885.1 Verrucomicrobiota bacterium
AGCGCCCCCCTGCTCACCCGGTTCCCCATCCGCGAGCGTCTCGACTACTACACCGCCGCCCAACTCCAGGCGATCGTCCTCCGCGCCGCCCGCATCCTCCGTGTCGATATCGAGGAGGCCGGCGCCTTCGAAATCGCACGCCGCAGCCGCGGCACCCCACGCATCGCCAATAACGTCCTCCGCCGCGTCCGCGACTTCGCCGAGGTCCGCCACGACGGCCGGATCACCAAGACCGTCGCCGACGACGCGCTGCGGATGCTCGAGATCGACGAGCATGGGCTCGACGAAATGGACAAGCGCAACCTCGAGACGAACCTCGTGAAGTTTGGCGGGGGCCCGGTTGGGGTGAGTTCACTCGCCGTCGCTGTCGGCGAGGAACCGGACACCATCGAGGAGGTCTACGAGCCCTACCTCATCATGGAAGGCTACCTGCATCGCACCCCACAGGGGCGGGTCGCCACCGATCTCGCTTACCAGCGCCTCGGCCTCAAGTCCGCTGGCGGCGCCCGGCAGTCAAGTCTCCTCTGAACACGAACACCCGCCGGCCAACGGCATGCCCTGCTCAACGCCGACTCCCGCCGAGTCCCCGAATCCCGTGACCCGCCGCCGCACCCGGCGGGGCTGGCGACTTCTCCAGCATGGCACGGTCCTCAGCGAAGTGCTCCTCCGTCCCGGCCCCACCCACAGTGTCTTCGATGTGCTCGCCGCCGCCTGCCTCCTCCACCCGGATGCGCGAGATATGGCAATGTTGGGCTTCGGAGGTGGCAGCACCGTGGCCGCCCTGCGCGCCCTCGGCTCCCACGCCCACGTCCACGGCGTCGACCTTGACCCCCACGGCCTCGAACTCCTCACGCAGGGAGGAGCGGCAAATTGGCTGCAACCCTTCGCCTGGAGCCAAGGCGATGCCATCCCCTGGCTCCGGGGCACGCGCCGTCGTTTCGACGTGGTGGTGGAGGATCTCTCGGTGCCCCTGGACGCCGACATTGAAAAACCGGCCTCCACCTGGGGGCTTCTACCCACCCTGATCGCCGAGCGCCTCCAACCGGGCGGACTGGCGGTCTTCAACCTCCTGCGGCCACCCCGGGTCGGATGGGAAGCAGGCCTCCGCCAGGTCGCCTCCCCGTTCCAGGCCGCGGTGATGCTGACGCTCAACGATTTCCAGAACCGGATCCTGATCGCAGGCGGGCATCCCCTCGCCGCACGCACCGTCGGGTCCAGCATTCGGCACGCCTTGCGAAGAATCGGTTCGGAACAGGCGGAGCGGTTGGCCGTCCGAAGCGTGACATCCCACCTCAAGGAGTGATCGCCACGGTCGTGTTGTCTTTCATCCAGCGGACGTCCACCCACGAATCCTTGGCGGGGACATTGAGCGGGATGGAGCCATTGTAACGGATCGGCGCGGAACGGATGACCGAACCCTTCCACGACTTGATCTCCGAATGTCCGTCCGCGAAGCTGAAGCCGCAGGCCCCGTTGTGGAAGTTGGCCGGCATGTCGATGATCTGGGCGGTCGCCATCGCATCAGCTCCCGTGCAGGCGTTGGCGAACGCGGCGTCGTTGATGCTGTCGGGATGCTCGTCAATGAACACCCACGTATTGGAGGGACGATGAATCCCGCCCTGCGAGGAATAGGTGTACCACTTGGTCTGCGCCCGGTTGTTGGACTTGTCCAGCCACTCCCCGTAACCAAAGACTTGGCTCATCGAGTTGCTGCGGATGCGCGGCACAAGGGAGGTCACCCCGTTCCTGGTCGCCCTTACCCTCGCCATGTCGGAGGGACACTTGAAGATCTCGAACGAATTGCCCACATAAGGGAAAATCGGGCTGTTCGTCAGGAGGGACTCGTTCGCCGAAGCCGCGCTAAAATCAAGGTTCCCGGTGATCCAGTTCGGCCGGTTGTTCGGGAGCCCGTCCTGGCATCCCAACAGCTTCTCCTCGTTGTCCCCCGACCACAGGATAAACCCCAAGGCGAGTTGCTTGAGGTTGCTCATGCACTTGATGCCCTGTGCCTTCTGTTTGGCCTTCGCGAGCGCGGGAAGCAGCATGCTCGCCAGGATCGCGATGATGGCGATGACGACGAGCAATTCGATCAGAGTGAACCCACGCCGGGAGCGGGGCTGCTGGAGCATTAGATTCATATCTCGTTTTTGGGTGTTGCGTTGGACGTACTCTGATGAGCGACCGGTTCTGCGGTCAAACTACTTCCCCGGTGAAGTCCTTCAATGTGCCTTTGGCGGCACAGCAGCAACCTCAACCACTGCCTCTCGCCACCCAACGCCCCCAGGCAATCCCCGCCAGCAGACCCACCCCATGGGCGGTGTTGGCCACCGGCACCCCCAGAGAATCCGTCAGGCAGATGGCAAACCACACCAGCATCAGCACCACGATCTGCGGTTGGAGCGCCAGACCCGCTGACGGCCGGTACCGCCCCAGCATCCAAATGTATCCCAGGAGGCCATAGATCACCCCGGACATCCCCCCGAAACGAGGCCCGTGCGCCAGGTACTGACCCAGGTTCGACACCACACCCAATCCAAGGGTCAACCCCAGCAGCGCCCACGTGCCGCGACGGCGCTCAATGGCATGCCCGAGGTCCCAGAACGCCCAGAGGTTGAACAGCAAATGGGGCCAACCGAAGTGCAGGAGCGCC
>JBBQML010000836.1:0-2648 GCA_038328885.1 Verrucomicrobiota bacterium
ACGTGGTCCGATTCGGCGACGACCTTGGCACCAACCAGGGGCCCTTCATGTCCCCCGGCACCTACCGCACCCTGTTCAAACCGCGGCATGCCCAACTCTGTGCCTACGTGAAGCGGCACAGCCGGATGAAGACGTTCCTGCACTCCTGCGGTTCGATCCGCTCGCTGATGCCGGATTTGATCGAGGCCGGCTTCGAGGTGATCAACCCGGTGCAGACCAACTGCCGGGGGATGGAACCCGAGGGCTTGAAGCGCGATTTCGGCCGCGACCTCTGCTTCTGGGGTGGCGGTTGCGACACGCGTTCGGTGCTGAATCGAGGCACCCCGACGGAAGTGAAGGACCACGTGCGGGGCCGCCTCGACGTACTCACGCCGGGAGGCGGGTTCGTGTTCAACACCGTCCACAACATCCTCCCGGAGGTGCCGCCTCAGAACATCGTCGCGATGATGGAGGCCGTGGCCGAATTCCACCGCTCATTCGCGCGGTCACCCGGAAGCCACTGGACCGGACCGCGCCTCTCCCGAGGCGCAGCGGGTGGTACGAGGGTGCGGCGTGGGAGTCGATTCCCACGCGCGTCGCGGCGGGACGCGCTGCGGTTCGGGAGAAACGCGCTCCGCCGGACCGCGCCTCTCCCGAGGCGCAGCGGGTGGTACGAGGGTGGGGCGTGGGGGGTCGATTCCCACGCGCGTCGCGGCGGGACGCGCTGCGGTTCGGGAGAACCGCGCTCCGCCGGACCGCGCCTCTCCCGAGGCGCAGCGGGTGGTACGCGGGTGGGGCGTGGGGGGTCGATTCCGACGCGCGTCGCGGCGGGACGCGCTGCGGTTCTGGAGAACCGCGCTCCGCCGGACCGCGCCTCTCCCGAGGCGCAGCGGGTGGTACGCGGGTGCGGCGTGGGGGGGTCGATTCCGACGCGCGTCGCGAGGGGACGCGCTGCGGTTCGGGAGAACCGCGGTCCGGGTCGCTGCTGTCTCAGGACAGCGGTTGCGTCCATGGCCCTCCCGAGATCTCCCCCCACCAAACCGCTCCCGCAGCAGGACCGCCTCGATTTCGTCCCAGCTGGGAATCCGCCGCCGCCCACCGTCATCGGTCGCGAGGTCCATGGCGCGGCTCTGCGGCCGAAACTCCCACTCGGCAAGATCCGTCACCCGGTCGAGCTCCCCTAGGATCCGGAGCGATTCCCTGGCCGCGAACGTGGCCCGCGCGTCGCCGAATACCACCGGCACCGGACGAGGGTCGTCAGCCTTCCGCCGGAGGGTGAATGCCTGCCGCGACGGTTGCGGGACGAGGAAGAGATCGCGCCCCTCATGGAACCGCAGCAGGCCGTCGACACAGGCTCGTCGATCGATGGTGCCCACGGCTCCCACCCGCTCGAGGATGGCCAGCACCAGGTGGGTCTCGCGAATGGGCTCGTAGCCCGCGGTAGGGAAGAGCCCGAGGCGCTCGTCGACCGTCGCCAGCCCGGCGATGCGCGGCCCAAGGCAACGGGTCCGGACGTACTCACGCGCAGCCGCGGAGGCCCAATCGGGAGGCGGCAGCACCACACCCCAACGCAGGGCGGAATCGAGGACTTCCCAGCGACGCCGACTCGTGGCCGGGGTGTGGCTGCCCACGTTGCCGACGTCGAGCCGTGCCTGCTCCAGCGACAGGGCGACGGCAGGGCGAGCCGATCGCGGGGACGGTCGCACGGCCGTATAGACCATCCAACCGGCCAGCAGAATGCCCCCGACCCAAGCCAGGCGCCGGAGCCGCACCACGGCACTCCGCGCGGGATCAACGGCGAAGATCTCACCGAGGGGCTGATGTTCGAGCCGCCGGAGCGCTTCCGCGGGCTCGCCCCGGAGGAAGGCAGCGAGAGCCTCGCCGACCGCGGCGCGCACTTGATCGTTGGCAGCGTCCGGGGAATCGGGAGTCCCTCCCCCGGCGGGACGCAGTTGCAGGCGGTCGAGATTCCGGGCGTCGTCCGGCCCGAGCCGCGCCTCGATCGCTCCGTCGGTGGTCAGCGTCAGCGTGGAGTCCTTGGGCCGCACCCACGGCCCGAGCCAGTTGAACACCACCGGCGAGACCGGATGCAGCTTGAGACAGTAGCCCTGGTGGAGGCGGCGATAGGCGCTCACCAGGGACTCGGCGGCAAGCAAGCGGGCGAAGGCGAAGAGTCGGTCCCGCGTCAGGGGGACGGGTGGAGGGACGACCGCGGTGCCCACCGCGGTAAGCAGCCCGGTGCGCTGGCGGAGGAAGAGGTTGTAGTCCTGCCGGAGCGGACGTTCGGGGGGCCACAGGACCATGCCGACGAACTGCAGGCCGATGGCGATGCCCATGGCCCATCCAGGGATCTGAGCGATCAGGCTGCCCGTGAGCACCACGAGGAGGGGGACGGTGCAGGCACCGCGCATCACCGCCGATAGACGCCGGCCCGGTGGTACACGCGCAGGCCAGCCACCAGATAGGCCAGCCCCCAGAGCCAAAGGGCGGACACCAGGAACAGGCCGCTCGCACCGATCCACGCCAGCCCCGCCACGACCACGAGAACGCTCAACATCACCCATAGCGAGCGGTCGACAGAGTGGACTCTCGAGTCATCGTAGATCCGGGTGCGACATCCGTGCGCTCCAGGCAACCTTCCGACGCGGCGTCCCGGCCGACGGCGAACG
>JBBQML010000837.1:0-2643 GCA_038328885.1 Verrucomicrobiota bacterium
GAGGACGAAGTGCCGTCCATCGTCGGCCGTCGTGTCACCAGCCTCGCCGAAGCCCGGGCGCTGCCGCTTCCCGACGTGGGCGCCGCGCGGACACGCGTCCAACTCGAGGTCGTGCGACGTCTGCTCGCTGATTCTCCGGGCACCCCGGTCATCGCCGGGGTGACCGGTCCTTTCTCCCTGGCGGCCCGCCTCCTGGGTGTGAGCGAAACCATGATCCTCACCGTGCAGGATCCCCCGCTCGTGCATGCGGTTCTGGAGCGATGCACGGAATTCCTGCGACGGTACGTGACCGCGCTGCGCGATGGGGGCGCGGCGGGCGTCTTCCTGGCGGAACCCACCGCCGGTCTGATCTCCCCACGGGCGCTGGCAGAATTCTCGGCAGGCTACGTCCATCGCATCCACGAAGCGGCCGCCACCCCCGGCTTCACCCTGATCCTCCACAACTGCGCCGCCCGGATCGCCCACCTGCCGGCGATCCTCGGTTCCGGGACCCAGGCCTTCCACTTCGGCGCTCCGATGGACCTCGAGGCAGCCCTCCAACTCGCGCCGGCCGGGGTCCTGGTGTTCGGCAACCTCGATCCCACCACGGTCTTCCTGCAGGGCACCCCGGCCGAGGTGACCCAGGTGGTCCGCCGGCGCCTCAGCGAGGTGGGCAGGCACCGGAACTACATCCTCTCCTCCGGCTGCGACCTGCCCCGCAGCGTCCCGCTGGCGAACCTCGACGCGTTCATGGCGGCGGCCGCCGAACGGCCCTGATCATTTCTTCTTCTCGGAATAGCTGAGCAGATAGGCGCGCCGCTGGTCGGCAAAGTTCTTCAGTGCGATGGTGCCGCCCCCGCCCGGCCCGAATCCACCGCTCGCGACGTCCTCCGTGAGTCCCTTCTCGAACGCCTCGGTCGAGTTCAGTTTCCGGGTCTCGGACCTCACGTCCTCCGCGATGAGCGCGTGATAGCGTTCGGCGAGGAGGCCGAGATTCTTCCAGTCGAGCCATTTATCCGCAATGTCACGAATGTACCCCAGATAGCGCGCGCGCAGAGCGGGTACGGCCAGGAGCTTCGAAATGAGGGGCCGGGTGGCGTCGTCGGCCATGATCAGGGGATCGAGTTCGACCCCTTTGATCTCAGGCAGGCTGGGAAAACCGGGTCCGCCCGGCCCACGGCCTCCGCGCCCTCCAGGGCCACCCGGACCGCCGAAGTTCGGGGCCGGGAGCACTGCCGCCAGGCCGCTACGCAGCTTCTCCTCGTTCACGGATCCACTCTTGTCGGCATCCCAGTCGACGGCCCACTTGGCAAAGACACTCCTCAGTTCACCCCGGGTGAGGGAACCATCCTTGTCGACGTCCACCGCGGTGAAGACCCCCGGCCCCAGGAAACGGCCGGAGTCAAATCCGCGCCCCCCGCCGCCGGGAGGTCCGAAGCCCGGGGGCGCGGGGAGGAACTCGCCGAATCCCTCGACGAACTGCGCCTGGGTGAGTTGGCCAGCCTTGCCGGCGTCCAACTTGTCGAACCAGGTGTCGGCGAGCATGGCGAACTCGGCCGGCTCGAGTTTCTGGTCCCCGTTCTTGTCGCCTTGGGAAAGCATCGGTGGGGCGATCATCATGCCCGGCCCGAATCCCCCGGGACCGCCTCCGCGGCCACCAGGACCACCGCGGCCACCAGGACCACCGGGACCACCAGGACCGCCACCTCCGAAACCGGGGCCGCCCGGCTTGACGAAGGTTTCGTTGACGTCGCCGGGCAGGATATGAAACCGGCCCTTGGGATCCTGGCAGACGCTGTAGTCGCTGGTCCGGATCCAGTAGCCGTCGTTGTTGATCAAAGCGTTGTCGAGCGCGATGAACCGAAGGGCGCCGTCGATATCCAGGATCGGATCAAGGGCGGCCTCGAGTTCCGCGGGCGGCGCTTCGTTGAGCACCTGGCAGAGTCTGATGAACGCCGCCCACGACTTGGGATCGTCCTTCGACTTGATGGTGTAAATGCGCTTGTAGGCCTCGGGATCTTCGCCGAGGTAGGTGAGCCGGCCCTGGCCGCCGGGGTTTCCGCGAACCTTCCAGCGCGCGCCCTGCGAGCTTCCGAACCATTCCTTCACGAAGTCTTTGTTGAACTGCTCAAGGTTGTCATAAATCCCCCAGCTCTCGCCGTTGATGACGACCCGCGCGAGATTGGCCTTCGGGGCGGCTAGGTATTGCCGGGCGATGTGGAGGAATAGGATCGGGCGGAGATAGGTGGGATCCTCGTGGCCGTTGAGCAGATTGAGGGTGCGATAACCGCCCACATTCTGTCCCTTGTGCACGAAATCGAGGCTGAGGTTCAGCGAGCGCTTACTCCCCTCGCCGATCATCATGTAAGAGGACATCCCACGGAAGTGAACGCCGACGTCCGGGTAGCTCTTGCCGTCGACCATAAGTTTTGCGGGGACCTCGACGTCGGTGTCTTTGAAGTCCGACAGCGCCTTCTCCCAATCGGATTCCTCGAATTCGAGGAAGTAGGTCCGGAGCGTGTTCGGATCGTAGAGCGGGACCCCGGGGAAGGACCGGACCTGCGCGGGAGTCAGCTTCGGCCCGGGCTTGGGGGTTTCCCCGGCGCGCCCGCGGAATCCGGGACCTCCCCCGGGACCGAAGCGGCGCGGACCGCCACCCTCGCC
>JBBQML010000838.1:0-2642 GCA_038328885.1 Verrucomicrobiota bacterium
ATCCGCGTTCCACTCTTCAGCACGACCACCGAGGCGCGGGCGGATTCGCCCTCGCGAGGTGCTTCGAAGCCGGCGACGGAATCGCCGAGGTGAAGGGCCACGTCGTTCGCCCTGAGTTCTTCGTGCAACCAGGCGGCCATCTCCGGGTCCAGCGGGGCCATTACCTGGGGCGAGGCCTCCACGACAGTCACCGCCAATCCGCGTCGCTTCAGTTGCTCCGCCATTTCCAGGCCGATGTAGCCACCCCCCACCACCACGGCACGGCAGCCAGGGCATTCGGTCACCCACGCGTTGATGCGCTCGACATCCGGGATGTTGCGGACGGTGAAGTGACCGGGTCGGTCGATGCCGGGGATCGGCGGTTTGAGAGGGGACGCGCCGGTTGACAAGACCAACGCGTCATAAGGCTGGTCATAGGTTCGACCCGTCTCCAACTCCCGCACCTGCACCACTTGCCTGGTCCGGTCGATGGCCAGGACGTCCGTGCGCACGCGTACATCCAGGTTGAAGCGTGCCCGGAGGGATCCGGGGGTCTGCAGCAGGAGGGAATCCTGCTCGACGATTTCGCCGCCGACGAAATAGGGCAGACCGCAGTTGGCGAAGGAGACGTGGGGCCCACGCTCGAAGACCACGATTTCGCACTGCTCGCAACGCCGCCGGGCCCGGGCCGCCGCGCTCGCGCCGCCGGCCACACCACCGACGATCACCAATCGAAAGCTGCTCATGTCAGGTTTGAGTTGAATGATTTGAGTCCTCCGCGGGCCGCGCGACCCGCGTTTCGATGAGCCAGAACACCACCTGCGGCAGCACCCCGAAGAGGAGACCCATGGGGATCGCCAACCAACGTGCGAGTTCGGCGGAAGCCGGAAGTTGCATGAGTGGATGAATCGAGGGCGGTTCTACGGTCGCCTGTCCTCAGTGTCCTTGGCTCGGGCCGGAGGAAGCGACAACGTAAACACGGTACGTGCGGGGCCGCTCTCGGCGAGAATCAGGTCACCCTGATGGGCGAGGACAATCTCCCGAGCCAGGCTCAGGCCAAGCCCCATGCCTTCCCGACGCCGACCCCGGGCTTCGTTTCCGCGATGAAATCGGTCGAAGATGCGCGGCCGATCCTCGAGGGGTATGCCCGGCCCGGTATTGGAGACCTGGATAAGAGCGCTTGCGCGGGTGGCCACCAGCACCAGTTCGACCCGGCCGCCCTTCTGGTTGTAGTGGATGGCGTTGTCCAGAAGATTGGAGATGGCCAACCGCAGGAGGACCCGATCCGCGGAAACGACGACGCCGGGAGGAATCCGGATCGTCAGTTCGAGGTCGGCCGCCTCCGCCAGAATCCGCGCGTCCGCGGCGATGACATCGAGTTCGTCGCTCAACACCAACATTTCCGGGGAGAGCGGCAGATGGCCCGAGTCGGCCTGGGCGAGCAGGAGCAGACTGCGCATGATCGTTTTCAGGCGCTGAGTCTCGTCGAGCAGACTGGCGTAAACCCGCTGATGCTCGGATCCGTCCTCGGCCGACTGAAGGGCCTCCTCCAGCTCCCCCTGCATCACGGCGAGGGGCGTTTTCAACTCGTGGGATGCATCGGCACTGAACCTGGTCGCCTGGCGAAAGCTCGCCTGAAGGCGGTCCATCATGCGGTTGAGCACCGTGATGAGGCGGTCGATCTCCGGATCTTCAGCCGATGACGGGATACGCTGATCGAGGCCGCGAGCGGTTGTCTGCTCGGCGGCCCGGGCGATGGCCCGGAGCGGGCGGACCGCCTGGCCAGCTACCAGCCAGCCGCCCCCACCAATCACGGCCAGTGCCACGGGAAGAGCGAACAGGAAGCCGTACCGCAGTCTCCCCAATTCCGCGCGCATCTCGCTGCAGTCGAGCCCTACCACCAACCGGTCGCGGACGTTCCCAAGGATCCCCAGACGCCACGCGCCCGTCGAGGTCCGCACCGTGAGAAAGCGCGGGATCTTGGTGAACACGCCGGACGGCAAGGGACCCCCTCCGCCTCGCCCTCCACCAACTCCGGGGCCAGGACCGAGGCCCCGCCCGCCACTCGCCCAGCCTGCACCTACCCCACGGTGCGGGCGCTGGTCCTCCAGCGCCTCGGGCAACGTTTGCGGTTGGTCAGGCGGGGGTAGGGCCGGCTCGGGCCCCGGACTGATCGGAGGCGCGTCAAGGAGGTCCAAAACAAGGGATGCAGAGTCGATTTCCTGGGGCCAGTGAGTGGATCGGAACCGGACACTTCCGCTGGCATCCATGGCGAGGAGGATGAGTTGGCCCTTACGTTCCTCGCCAAACATGGACTCGATGGCGCTGCCGAGCCGTTCATAGTTGGACCGGTTGTTCATCCAACCGGGGTGCCGGTACGCCACCGCGCGGATCTCGCGGTCGAGCGATGCCAGGCGTTCGTGGTTCAACCAAATCCACGCCACGAAACCGAATCCGATCAAGACCACCCCCGAGATGGCCGCCGACAGCAGCGCAATTCGGAGGCGAAACGGAAGAATCAGGAGCTTCATGGCGTCGCCCTCAGCCCGGCCCCCGAATGCGGTAGCCCACGCCACGAATCGTCTCGATCAGCCGCTCCGCGGACTCGCCGTCGACTTTCTTCCGCAGGCGCTGGACGTAAACATCGACCAGATTGGAGCCGG
>JBBQML010000839.1:0-2639 GCA_038328885.1 Verrucomicrobiota bacterium
GGCCCGGACCTCGCGAAGGAACGTCACCAGCCACGTCCGCCGCCACGCCGACAGCGCGCGCTGCCGGTCGTCCAACTCGAACCAGTAGGGATCCAACAAGGTGGCCCCAAACCCCCGCTTCAGTCCCCGCACGTAGCCCCACTTCAGCCGGTTCGCCGGGATGAAATGCCTCAGGCGAAGTCCCGGATCATACCAGAGTTGCCAGCCGGCCAGACGCAGCGCGAGACACAGTTCCGAATCCTCACCCGCGGTCAGCTTTCCTCCCACACGACCCGAAAGCAGCGGCTTGAACCCGTCGCGCATCATCCGCTCCCACGGCTCGCGTCGGATGCTCAGCCCGGCACCCCACAGCTGCGTTCGCGGGCCTGGACCCGGATCTTGCGCCCCCCCCTGGGGACCGACCGCGTAACAGTAGGCGAACGATTCGAACCACGCCGGCGGCGGCACCTCGCATGCCGCCTCGTTCATCCCCCCGCAGGCCCCAACTTCCGGTCGCGTGGCCATGAGGTCCCCCACCCGCGCCACCCAATCCGGCGCCACCCAGTTGTCGTCGTCGATGAAACCCACAATGGGCCAGCAACTCTCCGCGAAACCCCGCTCGCGCGCATGCCGCAATCCCGGCGTCCGCTCGCTCACCACCCGCATCCGCGCCGGGGCACCCGCCGGCCACGTCGACTCCGCCACCTCGCGGGTGTCATCGGTGGACGCGTTGTCCACCACCACCACCTCCCAGCCCAGTTCACGGGGCACCTCCTGCGCCGCCAGATGCCGCAGCGTCGGCTCCAGACGCGAAGCGCTGTTATGACAACAGACCACAACACTCACCCCCATCGACTCGCGTCCCATGCCCCGGAAAGGTGACCGGACTCGCTGACACAGTTCAAGAACTGCCCGGAACCCGGCCCACGCAACGGACCGGCACGCGAAAGAACGCGCAGCAGGACGGGTCGGGCTGGTAACGTGCGGCTGTGTCGACGCGCAACGTGCTCGTGGATTGGGGAGGGCAAACCCTGCTGAACCTCGGCGACCTGGCCATGGTCATGGTGACCGTTCGCCGTCTGCACCGGCTGTTTCCCGAGGCCCGCATCCACGTCACCACCCATCGACCCGCCGACTTCCTCCGCTTCTGCCCGCAGGCGAGTCCAATCCCTGAAGCGGCCGTTCAACTGCTCTTCTGGCGCCGAATCCTCCCCGGCATGCTCACCCGCGCCGCACCCTGGCTGGGGTCCGCCGAGGCAGCCCTGTTCCGAGGATTCCCGGTGCCGAGCCTCAAGCTCCGCGCCCGGCGCTTTCTGCGCGAACCCGCGCTGGCGCTGGCCGGCGGGCAGGCCATCGAGGCGCTCCAGAATGCGGACCTCGTGGTCGCCGCGGGCGGAGGCTATATCACCGACGCCTTCGAAGGGTACGTGCTCCGCATCCTCGGCCTGCTGGGCGCCGCCCTCCACCTCGGCAAACCGGTCGTTCTCCTTGGCCAGGGCCTCGGCCCCCTGCAACAGCCGAATCTCCGGGCACAGGCCCGGGAGGTCCTCTCCCAGGCGCGGATGATCACGCTCCGTGAGGGTTTGAAGGGACCCGCGTTCCTCAGGGAGCTCGGCTGCCCTGACCAACAGGCCCAGGTCACCGGCGATGACGCCATCGAACTGGCCCACTCGCCCCAACCCCGCGACACCACGACCGCCCGACGCATCGGGTTCAACGTCCGCCTCGCCGGCTATGCCGGAACGAAGGCCGAACTCCGACATGCCGCCGCCGCCGTGGCGCGGTTCGCCCGCGAACGGAAGGTCGGGATCGTCGCCTGCCCCGTCGACTGCGATCCCGAGCATGGTGATGCCGCCGGGGTTCGTGCCGTGGTGGGAACGGACACCGTGCTCGACCCAACCCCCTGCCCACCCGATCCGGCCGCGCTGGCCCAACGGGTGGCGGAGTGCCGGATCGTGGTGACGGGAAGCTACCACGCCGGGGTCTTCGCCTTGTCCCAGGGAATCCCCGTCGTCTGCCTCGCACGCTCCGCCTACTACGAAGACAAATTCGCCGGCCTGGCGGCTCAGTTCGGCCCCGCCTGTGCGGTCGTCCGCCTCGATCAGCCCGGGATCTCCCGAATCCTCCACGAGCAAATGGCCGGACAATGGGAACGCTCCACCGAATTGGGAGCGGACGCCTGGGCCGCCGCCGGGCGTCAACTGGCGGCCAGCCGCGCCGCTTACGAACGCCTGCCAGGGCTCGTGGGCAGTTGAACCGAACCGCGCCCCGCGCCTGGGGACGGCTTCCCCGCCGGCCCGCCGCCCAGGCGAATCACGACGCGACAATCCCAGATGTGGCCGTAATGTTCCTGCCCAGCGCCGGCGAGACCCCGGTCGCCCGCCCCATGCCGACGCCCCAGCCACTAACCCTCCCGCCTCCCGACCGTCCTCGAACCGGTGGCGACCCGGCCCGTCCTCACCGTCCGGGCCCGCTGCGCTGGTTGTGGATCGGGCTGGGAATCCTCGCCTGCGCTCTGGGCTTCCTCGGCATCCTGCTGCCCGGGTTGCCCGCCACGGTCTTCTTCCTTCTCGCCGCGGCCTGCTTTTCCCGCGGCAGCCAGCGCCTGCATGATTGGGTCCTCGCCCTGCCCGGGGTCGGGTCGACGGTGCGCGACTACC
>JBBQML010000840.1:0-2638 GCA_038328885.1 Verrucomicrobiota bacterium
ACAACGCAAAGGAACCCCGAAAAGCCAATGAATGCGCCGTGTCACCACGGCGACTACAAGACAAGGGGGCTTTTTGAACAGGCTGCCAGCGGTCAGCAGCAGTCCGTAGAAAAAGTCTGGCAGCCGCCCGGTACAACGCAAAGGAACCCCGAAAAGCCAATGAATGCGCCGTGTCACCACGGCGACTACAAGACAAGGGGGCTTTTTGAACAGGCTGCCAGCGGTCAGCCCGCGTTCAACGCCTGGAGGTGGCGGCCGAGGTGCCGCACCAGGAAATCCCAATGCAGGTCCGAATGCCGCTCCAGCAACTCGAGGATCGCGTCCTTGAAACGCCGGCCGCGGGCATCGGTTGCGACCGTCAGGGCCGACCCGAACGTCACGTGGAGCAACTGCCGGCCGACCCGCTCATCCAGCCAGGCCGGTTCATCCGCCGTGCCCGAATAGGGTGGCAGCGCGGCGATCTCCGCCTCGGTCGTCGAGATGTGATAGCTCTGTCGGTCGGTGGCGAACCGGCCACGGCAGTACTCGCCGAGCTCGCCGAACGTGGCCGGGGCCGTGCGGGCCACCACCCGCAGCGCCTCCAGGTAACTGGTGCCCGCGGTCTTCACGTGGAGCAGTTCCCCGCACACACGGCCGATCGCCGGGTAGATCGCGAATTTGTCCGAACCACTGTGGATGCTCACTTTGTAGGGCCCGCAGAACCCCGCGATGGCCACATGCTGGCGTAGAGCCGCCTCGAACGCGACGTCGTCCCCGCGGTAATCAATGCCCTTCTCGAACTCGCCGATGAACCGGGGCGCGAGGCTCACCACGTTCGGCACCCCTCGGGCTTTGAGTTCCAGTCCGAAAAAGAGGTGCTCCAGCGGCCGGGTCGGCGAATCGGTCTCATCCACGCTGACCTCGATCTCGAAGCCGCCCGGCCCCGCCGCCTCGGCAATATGCCGTCCCATGTCCGCCGCATGGGCCACCGCCCGGCCGTACTTCACCGCCGCCCGCCAAAGGTCCTCCTGGCCGAATTCCAGCACCAGGCCGTCCGAGACCTCGAAGGCGCGCCCCAGGTACTCGTTCTGCCAGGGCCGCTCGCCGAACACCTGATCCGCGTCCAGGAGGCCAACTGCCGCCGCCAGTTCCGACGACGACATCGCGTCCGCCGCATTGTTGACGAAGGCCGAAGGGTCGATGGTGAAGAAACAGAAACCTGCCGCGGCCGTGCGCGCGACGTCGTCGGGGGTCTTCAGGTGGTCGCCGTCCGCTCCCCAGGGCTCAGCGTAGCCGGCCGTCGCCAGCGCCTCCTGAGCGGCGCGGACGACCTCCTCCGGGGTTCGCTGGGTGCGGGTCATTTCCCTGATCGACTGCTGCGCGAAGATCGGGGCGAACCCGGTCCCACGGACGGCGGCGAGATGTCCCGGTGTCGCCAAGCCAAGGCGATCGCCGAAGCCGAAAGAACGCCGCAGGCCGAGCGGAACAGGGACAGGCAATTGCATGGTCTGCCGAGAGTGCTACCCACACTGCCGGCGGCAACAGTCGAAAAAGGACCGGGACCGACAGGCCAGATTGCCTCGCCGGCAGTTCACTTCAACCGAGCCAGGATGGCGTCCACATCGAAGACGCACCCTCCCCAAGTGCCTCCGCTGACGGCCTGCAAGGCCGCCCAGAGCCGCGTGTCGGCCGGCAACAGGGGGTGCGCCACCAGGTCCTCGCGGGTTCGGCGCGCGTTCAGGACCGCGGCACCCTCCTCCGGACTGAACCGCCGATTCCCCTCGCCCACGAAATCAACCGAGCCCTCCAGGCTCCGCCGATCCAGCACCACCCGGATGACGTCCCCATCCCGCAGCTTCCCGATCGGCCCCCCGGCCAGGGCCTCGGGACCGACGTGACCTATGCAGGCACCGGTACTGACCCCGGAAAAGCGCGCGTCAGTGACCAGGGCCACGTGCTTGCCGAACGGGAGGTACTTCAACGCGCTGGTCAACTGGTAGGTCTCCTCCATCCCGGTCCCCATCGGACCGCACCCGGCCAGCACGAGGATGTCGCCGGCCCGGATCTGTCCCTGCTTGATCGCCTGGATCGCCGCCCGCTCCGAACCGAAGACCCGGGCCGCCCCCTCGTTCCGGTACACACCATCCGGATCCACGACCGACGGGTCAATCGAGGTGGCCTTCACCACGGCGCCTTCCGGGGCCAGGTTGCCGCGGGGAAACATCACGGTGCTGGTGAGTCCGGCGGCACGGGCGCGGTCCGGCGACAGGATCACCTCGTCGGGATCCACCCCGTCCAGTTCGAGCAATCGCTCCCGGAACCGCCTCCGGCGCTCGCTGAGCTCCCAGGCATCGAGCACACCGTCCAACGTCACCCCTTCCACCGTGTTCACGCGGGTGTCTAGCAACCCCAGCCGCCGCAAGTGCAGCATCACCTCGGGCACCCCGCCGGCGAGGAAGACCCGGACCGTCGGGTGATGCACCGGTCCGTTGGGCAACACGCTCACCAACCGCGGCACCCGCCGGTTTACCTCGACCCAATCGTCAACCGTCGGACGGCGCAGTCCCGCGGCGTGGGCGATGGCGGGGAGGTGCAGCAGGAGGTTCGTGGAACCGCCGAACGCCGCATGGACGACCATGGCATTGCGAATGCTAGCGTC